>CAJCBN010000034.1 GCA_903960645.1 uncultured Actinomycetes bacterium
CGAGATCAGCGCGTAGCAGGCGGCGTGGGACTTGTTGAACGAGTACTCCGCGGAGCGCTCGTTCTCGTCCCACATGTCGGCGGCGACCTTGGCGTCGACGCCGTTGGCCGCGCAGCCCTCGATGAAGCGTGGCTTCAGCGAAGCCATCAGCACGGCGTCCTTCTTGCCGATCGCCTTGCGCAGATCGTCGGCCTCGGAGGGGCTGAAGCCCGCGAGGTCCTTGGCGATCAGCATCGACTGCTCTTGGTAGATGTAGACGCCCATCGTCGAGGCCAGGATCGGCTCGAGGCGCGGATCCGCGAACGAGACCGCCTCTTGACCGTTCTTGCGGCGCGAGTAGGTGGGGATGTTCTGCATCGGCCCGGGGCGGTACAGCGCGACGAGGGCAACCAGATCCTCGAACTGCGTGGGCTTGACCTGCCGCAGGGCGTCGCGCATGCCGGTGCTCTCGAACTGGAAGACGCCGGTGGCGTCGCCCTTGCGCAGCATCGCGTACGTCGGCTCGTCGTCCAGCTCGAGGTTCGGAATGTCGATCACGGTGCCCTGCGACTCGGCGACCAGCCGCACGGCCTCGTCGATCACGTCGAGGTTGCGCAGGCCGAGGAAGTCCATCTTGAGCAGGCCGAGCGCCTCGATGTCGCCCATCGCGTACTGCGTGACGAGCTCGGAGTCGACGCCCTTGCGCTGCAGCGGCACGTACTCGATGAGCGGGCGGTCGCCGATCACGACGGCGGCAGCGTGGATCGAGTCCTGACGCACGAGGCCCTCGAGCGGGCGCGCCATGTCGATCAACTCCTTGGCCGTGATCTCACGACCACTGTCCGAGCGCCCAATCGGCGTCGGGTCGTCGTACATCTCCCGCAGCTCCTGGCCGGGCTGGAGGCTCTCGTCGAAGCCGACCTTGACGCCGTCGGGGATCGCCTTGGCGATCCGGTCGACGGTGCCGTACGGCAGCCCGAGCACGCGACCGGTGTCGCGGGTGGCCTGCTTGGCGGCGAGCTTGCCGAACGTGATGATCTGCGCGACCCGCTCGCGGCCGTACTTCTCGACGACGTAGTTCATCACGCGTTCCCGCCCGTGGACGGAGAAGTCGATGTCGATATCCGGCATCGACTTGCGGCCCGGGTTGAGGAAGCGCTCGAACAGCAGGTCGTAGCGAATTGGATCGACATCGGTGATCTCAAGGCAGTACGCCACCAGCGAGCCGGCGGCCGAACCACGGCCCGGCCCGACGCCGATGCCCTCGCGCTTGGCGAAGCCGACGAAGTCCCAGGTGACGAGGAAGTAGTCCGCGAACCCCATCTCGCGGATCGTCGCCAGCTCGAAGGCGAGGCGGTCGCGGAGGTCCTGCGTCGCCGCCGGGTAGCGGCGCGCCAGCCCCTCCTCACACAGCCGCGTGAGGTACACGAAGGCGTCCTCGCCGTTCGGCACGTCGTACTTGGGCAGACGGATCGCGCCAAGCTCAAGCTCGACGTTGCAGCGTTCCGCGATCTCGAGCGTCGGCGACAAGAGGTCGCGGCCGTAGGGCGCGAAGACACGCTGCATCTCCTCCGGCGTCTTGAGGAAGAACTCCTTGTTCGGGAACTTGAAGCGCTTGTCGTTGGCGAGCACGTCGCCGGTCTGGATGCAGAGCAGCACCTCGTGCGGGTCGGCGTCCTCGGCGCGCAGGTAGTGCACGTCGCCGGTGCCGACCGTGGTCAGGCCCAACTCGTCGGCGAGCTTGATCAGCACGGGATTGACCTGACGATGCTCGTCGAGGTCGGCGTCCTGGATCTCGACGTAGAAGTTCTCCTTGCCGAAGACCTGAATCATCAGGTCCATCTCCGCACGGGCAGCACCCTCGTCGCCGCGCATGATCGCCTGGTTGACGCGGCTGGCCAGGCAGCCGCTGAGGGCGATCAGGCCCTTCGAGTGCTGCTGCAGCAGGTCGAGGTCGACGCGCGGCTTGTAGTGGTAGCCCTCGAGGTAGCCGAGGGTGACCAGCTTGACCAGGTTGTGGTACCCCTCGAGGTCCTTGGCGAGCAGCGTCAGGTGGGCCCAGTCGCGGCGTCCGGCGGGCTCCTTCGCGCGCCGATCCTCGACGAGGTAGATCTCGCAGCCGATGATCGGCTTGATACCGGCCTTCGTTGCGGTCCGGTAGAGGTCGACGGAGCCCGCCATGGAGCCGTGGTCCGTGATCGTGACCGCAGGCATCTCGAGCTCCACGGAGCGCTTGACCAGCTCGCCGACACGGCAGGCGCCATCGAGAATCGAGTACTCGGAGTGGCAGTGGAGGTGAACGAACTCGGCAGGCACGGGAGAACCATCCTAGTCCGCGGTGCGGCGGATGTGACACAGGGGTCAGACCCCTTCGAGACATCAGCGCAGCAGACCGCAGGGAAAGGTCCAGCATCTGGGCGCTGATGTGACGACGGGGTCTGACCCCTCTGTCACATCCGCCCGGGTACCCGCCCCAAATGTCCCGTGAGCTCATCGTCCGCCGCGCCACCACGCGCGACGTCGATGTGACGACGGGGTCTGACCCCTAGCCCCGGTACCCTCCCCGTATGTCCCGTGAGCTCATCGTCCGCCGCGCCACCACGCGCGACGTCGGGGCGATCCGCGCCCTCGTCGACCAGTACGTCGGCAAGGTGCTGCTCGAGAAGGAGACGGTCACGCTCTACGAGGACGTCCAGGAGTTCTGGGTGGCCGTGGACGGCGAGCACATCGTCGGCTGCGGCGCACTGCACATCCTCTGGGAGGACCTCGGGGAGATCCGCACCGTCGCCGTCGACCGCGACGCCAAGCGTCGCGGCATCGGCGGCCAGATCGTCGAGCGCCTGATCGACCACGGCCGCGACCTCGGCATCTCGCGCGTCTTCGTACTGACCTTCGAGACCTCGTTCTTCGAGCGCCACGGCTTCCGCGAGATCGAGGGCACGCCCGTGACGCCCGAGGTCTACGCCGCGATGCGGCGCTCCTACGACCGCGGCATCGCCGAGTTCCTTGACCTCGAGTACGTCAAGCCGAACACGCTCGGCAACACGCGCATGCTGCTCGAGCTGTAGCGTCGCGGCACGCAGCCCGAGGGGTACCTGCGCGCGGCGTCCGGCTGGGAGATGTTCTTCGGCCGACTCGATGCGCTCCTCAGCCGATAGGCTGGGGGCATGAAGCCCGGCATCGACCTCAAGCGCACGTTCCCCGCCGCCCCGCAGGCGCTCTTTGACGCCTGGACGCAGGGCGATCTGCTCGCACAGTGGTTTGGTCTACCCGACGCGCAGGTGGAGGCCACGTGCGACGCCCGCGTCGGCGGCGCGTGGGAGCTGACGATGCACAGCCCGATGGGTCAGTTCGGCTTCACCGGCGCGTACACCGCCGTGGCCGCACCCTCGCACCTCGCCTTCACGATGAAGGCCAACGGTCAGGACGGCGTCGAGACCTGCACGGTTGACATCGCGCCGCACGGCGACGGCTCGGAGCTGCGCTTCACGCAGGACGGCAACAACCTCACCGTCGAGCAGTACGAGCAGGCGACCGCGGGGTACACCGTGTTCTTCGAGCGCCTCGACGCGCTCACGCGGGCGTAGTTCCGCGACGGGCGATCAGCCCGATGCGTCCCGCACGAAGGCATCGATGCCGAGCGGCGTGCCCGTGGCCTGCTCGACCAGTCGATCCCAGCGCAGCGAGGCGCCGGGGCGCAGCAGCCGTTCACTGATCAGCGGTCCGACGGCGGCCGGATTCGCAGCCGGCGAGCCAGCGCCCGTCTCGCGCTCCGTCCACTCCTCGACCTGCGAGGCGAGGATCTCTCCGAGCAGATAGTTGTGGTAGTAGCAGGGTGCCACGGCGAGGTGGATCTTCGAGGCCCAGGCGTTCGGTACCGGCGCGAGCGGGCGCGGAATGCCCTGGTACTGCTCCACGAGGTCCCACCAGATCATGTCGAGGTCGCCGTCGGGCTCGGCGTAGAAGGCCCGTTCGAAGCGGGTCATCACCTGGACCCAGGCAGCAAGGGTCAGGAGGCCGCGCCGCAGCGTGGCCGCATTGGTCGGATGCCGTGCCGCCTCCGCAGGCACGCCGGCGTAGCGCTCGAGGAACTCGGGGTCGCGACCGCGGCGGCCGTGCAGCATCGCCATCGCCTCGGTCGTGAGGATGTGCGCGGGGTCGCGCAGCAGCCACGGCAGGTCGGCGTCGAGCGAGAGCTCGTAGATCGCGTGGCCGAGCTCGTGCAGCGTCGTCTCCAGCCAGCGAACGGTCGGCACGAGGTTCATCAGCACGCGCACATCACCGCGACGATCGACGTGCATCATGAACGCGTGCTGATCCTTGCCCGGCCGCGGCAGCACGTCAGAGCGCGCGAGTACGCCCGCAACGTCGTGCCCGAGGTCGGCGAAGTAACGGGTGCTCGCCGCGAGCGCATCGACGTCGCCGATCACCGGCTCGAGGGGATCGGCGCCGACGCTCGGAGCGTCTTGGCCGAAGACATCGATCATGTGCCACGGCTGGAACAGTGCGTCGGGCGTCAGGCCGAGCGCGGCGCGGCGCTGCGCCTCGATCGCGGCGCGCTCGCTCCCCCACGCCGGGGCCAGCGCCGCGTGCAGCGCATCGAACGTCCCGAAGAGACGCTTCTCATCGAGCTCGTCGAGGGCGAGCGCCATCGCGTAGTGGTCGCGGTAGCCGGCGGCCCGGGCGGCCTCGTTACGCAGATGGGCCAGCTCGCGCAGCCCCACGGCGACCTCGCCGCCGACGCAACGGGCTCCGGTCCAGACGGCCTGGCGCTCTGCGAGGTCGGTGCTCTCGCCGAGGATGCGATCGACGGCCGCGGCATCGAGCTCACGCCCGTCGACGGTCGCGCGGTAGCGCGAGTGCGCTGCCATCAGCTCGGTCTCGAGGCCCACGATCCGGTCGATCAGCTCCGGCGGGCGCTGCCGACCGGCGGTCATCAGCCGCAGCACCTCGGCACGGCGCTGCTCGAGCGGCGAGCCATCGACGGCGACCGCGGCGGCGGCGATCGCCGGCTCGGCGAGGGCGTGCTCGTAGGCCGCGCTGGCCGCCTCCGCGGCGGCCGACGCGTCGTCCGTCGCGTTGCAGGACATCTCCCACCAGGCCAGGTTGGCTGTGGTCTCGAGCGCGGCGAGGCGGGCCTCCGCCGCGGGGAGCGTCGTCACCCGATCAACGCGCCCGGGGTGGCTCGACGTCCTGCCACGGGTCACGCTTCGAGCCGATCAGGCGGTAGGCGCCGTAGCCAGCCGCGCCAGCCAGCGCCAGCACGCGCGCGGTCTTCGAGGCGGCGAGCAGCGCCGTAGCGCCGGCGGCAAGGCCGACGAACAGCACGGTCCTCTGGTCGAGTTCGGGCATCAGGATGGTCCTCCGACGACGGGGAGCGAGAGCTTGCGGCGGCCACGCTCCGGGCGGGGCATGCCGTCGCCGATCCACTGGTCCACGACCGCGAACAGCTCGTCAACGAGCTGGTCCTGCGGCACGCGCTTGAGCACCTCGCCGTGGGCGTAGATGTGGCCGGCGTCACGCCCGCCGGCAATCCCGAAGTCGGCGTCACCCGCCTCGCCCGGGCCGTTCACGGCGCAGCCCATCACGGCCACCTCGAAGTGCTCCTTGTAGCCGCGCAGCCGCGTCTCAACGGTCTCGGCCAGCTCGTGGACCTCGACGTTGGTGCGACCGCAGGACGGGCACGAGATCATCTCAGGGCCCATGTGGCGCAGGCCGAGGGCGCGCAGGATGTCGTAGGCCACGCGCACCTCCTCAACCGGGTCGACCGACAGCGAGACGCGGATCGTGTCGCCGATGCCCTCCTCGAGCAGCGTGCCGATGCCGATCGCGCTCTTGACGGCGCCCGTGACGAGGGTGCCGGCCTCCGTCACGCCAAGGTGCAGCGGGTAGGGCACGAGGCCGGCCAGCATCCGGTACGCGCCGATCATCACCGGGACCGACGTGGACTTGACCGAGATCTTGAAGTCGTGGAAGCCCAGCTGCTCGAGCAGCTCGACCTCCTCCATCGCCGCCTTGACGAGCGCGCCGATCGGATCGCTGGTCGCCGTCCACTTGAGGTGCTCAGGCAGCGACCCCGAGTTGGCGCCGATGCGCAGGGGCGTGCTCGTCTCCTGTGCCTTGGCGACGACCTCACGCACCTTGTCCTCCCCGCCGATGTTGCCGGGGTTGATGCGGACGGCGGCGACGCCGGCGTCCATCGCGCGGATGGCAAGCGAGGCGTTGAAGTGGATATCCGCGATGATGGGCACGGCGCTCTCCGCGATGATGCGCGGCAGCGCCTCCGCGTCGGGCAGGCCCGGCACGGCGACGCGCACGATGTCGACGCCGGCCTCGTGGAGGCGCGCGATCTGCGCGAGCGTGGCGTCCGCGTCGAAGGTCTTGGTGGTCGTCATCGACTGCACCGCGACGGTGGCGCCGCCGCCGATCAGTACGCCGCCGACGTTGATCTGCTTCTCACTGGCCATTGCTGTGCATCCTATCGGTCTAGGGGCCGGTGAAACGGCTGATGTCGTTGTTGAGGCCGATCACGAACAGCACGAGGACGAGCGCGATGCCGACGATGCTGATCCGTTCGATCAGCACGCGTGAGAGCGGTTTTCCGCGTCGCAGCTTCTCGGCCAGCGCGACCATGATGTGGCCGCCGTCCAGCGGCAGGAATGGCAACAGGTTGAAGATCGCCAGCGCGAGCGAGATGACGCCCATCATCCACAGGAAGCTGCCGGATTTCACGCTCTCCTCAGAGGTCGCCGTGATGCCGACGATGCTGGAGACCTGTTTGTGCCCCTCGGAGGTCGTGACGATGCGCGCCAGGCCGGTCAGTGACTCCTTGGTGACGAACCACGACCAGCGGGCGGACTCCGCCGCCGCCCCTGGCAGTGATTCTCGGCGGACGCCGTCGGGGACCTGCTGGAAGCTGAAGCCGATCAGCCAGCGCCCATCGACGTTCTCGGGCCGAACCGCCTTGAGTGTCTGCGTGGTGCCGTCGCGAGCGACGGTCAGCGTGACGGGGGCGCCGTTGCTCGCCTGGACCTGCTCGCCGACCTGTTCCCAGTCACCGGCGACCGGCTTGCCGTTGACGGCGGTGATCGTATCGCCGGGCTTGAGCCCGGCCGTCATGGCCGGCGTGCCGGAGACGGTGGCGACGTCGGTGCTGGGCTTCTGCAGCGGCACGCCGCTCCAGAAGAAGATCGTCAGGATCACCAACGCGGCGATGACGTTCGCGCCCGGACCGGCAAGGATGATGGCGATGCGCTTCCAGACCGGGAGCCGCCAGTAGGCGCGGCGATCCAGGTCGTCGTGGAGGCGCTCGAGGTTCTTGCGCGTCTCCGTGTACGTCTTGGGGTGGAGCAGGTGCTGGTCGGCGTCGAGGGCAAGCCGCGCACGGTCTGCCGCGGTCTGGCACTCGGCCGGCGACGCCTCGGCGGCGATCGCGCTCTTCAGGTTCGCGGTCGCCGGGCCGAGCAGGTCGCGCTGGCCGTCCGGCCGGCGCAGCTCGATCTCCTCGATCGCGTCCTGACAGACGATGACATCCTCGGGGAGCGGTCGGTTCATGCCCACGATGCGCACGTAGCCGCCAAGCGGGATCACGCCCAGTCCGTACTCGGTCTCGCCGCGCCGAAACGAAACGGCGACCGGCGGGAACCCGATCAGGAAGCGGGTCGCCTTGGCGCCGACCAGGCGCGCGACGCTGAAGTGGCCGAGCTCGTGCACGAGGATCAGCAGCAGCAGCCCGATGATGACGGCGAACCAACTCATGCGCCGACCTCCGCGATCCGGGCCGCCACGCGGGTGCGCGCGGCGCCGTCCGCGGCGAGCACCGCCGCCAGGTCGTCGAGCGGCTGCACGGGGACGTGCTGCAGCGCATCGTCAACGAGCGCCTCGATCTCGAGGAACCCGATCTCGCCTGTGAGGAATGCTGCCACCGCTACCTCATTCGCGGCGTTGAGTACCGCCGGCGCAGTGCCGCCGGCCTCCCCCGCCGCGATCGCGAGGCGTAGGCAGCCGAACGTCTCGAGATCCGGCGGCTCGAAGTCGAGCGAGAAGGCCTCTCTCCACTCCAGCGGTCGGGCAGGGACGGCCGCCCGCTCCGGATAGGTGAGCGCGAAGGAGATCGGCACGCGCATGTCGGGATGGCCGAGGTGCGCGATCAGCGCACCATCGCGCAGTCGCGCCATGCCATGCACGATCGACTGCGGGTGGACGACCACCTCGATCTGGTCGTACGGCAGGCCAAACAGCATGTGCGCCTCGATCACCTCAAGGCCCTTGTTCATCAGCGTGGCCGAGTCGACGGTGATCTTGGCGCCCATCGCCCACGTCGGGTGGGCCAGCGCCTGCGCAACGGTGATCTCGGCGAGCTCGGCGCGCGTGCGCCCGCGGAAGGGGCCGCCCGAGGCGGTGATCACCAACGACGACAGCTGCTCGCGCGGCAGCTCGCCGAGGCACTGCTGGAGGGCGGAGTGCTCGGAGTCGACCGGCAGGATCGCCCCACCTCCCCGCCGCGCGGCGGCAAGCACGAGCTCGCCGCCCGCCACGAGGCTCTCCTTGTTCGCCAGAGCGAGGTCGAGGCCCCGCTCGAGCGTGTCGAGGCTGGCCTCGAGCCCGGCGGCGCCGACCACGGCGTTGAGTACGACCGTGGCGCCGGCGGCGTCGATCAGCTCGACGAGCGCGCGCGGGCCGCTCAGGACCGGCCGGCCGAGCTCGACCGCAGCACGCTCGGCGGCGGCCGGATCGGCCAGCGCCAGCACCTCGGCTCCCGTGGCGCGCGCGGCCGCGACGAGACCCTCGACGTCGGAGCCCGCGGCCAGCGCGACGACCTGGAGGTCATCATGCGCGGCGATGACGTCCAGTGCCTGCGTCCCGATCGAGCCGGTCGCGCCGAGGATGGCGATGCGCTTCATCTGCTCACATGGTGCCAGTCGTTGGCAAGGGCGGTTCGCAGACCGGTGTGCGGGGTGGCACACAGGCGCGATCCAAGGCGGACACGACAACCGCGCGGATGGGATGTCCGCCCTAGAGGTACGTGATCAGCCAGAGGCCGAACAACGCCAGCGGCGCCGTGATCAGCATCGCATCGATGCGATCCAGCACGCCGCCGTGACCGGCCAGCAGCGTGCCGGAGTCCTTCACGCCGAGATCACGCTTGACGAACGACTCAAGCAGATCGCCGAACGGCCCGGTCAGGGCCACGATCAGGCCCAGTACCAGCGCGTCGAGCGAGCCGACGACGTCCTGCCCGTAGAGCACCCACCAGACGACGATGGTGCCGACGACCACGCCGGCGATGAAGCCCTCGACCGACTTGCCCGGGGAGATCGCCGGCGCCAGCTTGCGACGCCCGATCAGGCGGCCAATCGCGTAGGCGCCGATATCAGAGGCCCAGGTGCCGAGCAGCACGGCGAGGACCAGCGTGAACGAGTTGTCCCGCAGGATCACGACCGCGCCGAGGCCGACGCCGATCCAGACGACGCCGAACACGGTCACCGCCATGCTCGTCAGCGACGAGTGCCCCTCGCGCGGCGAGGCCGCGGCGAGGATGAAGGTCAGCAGCACGACGGGACCGAGCACGAGCACCATGCCCTCGACGCCCCGCAGGTGAGCGGCGAGGACGACGGCCGCCACGCCGACGTAGCCGGCCAGCATGACCGGCCGGTGATCGCGCGCGATGGTCCAGAGCTCGTGCGCCGCGAGCACGCCGGCGACTGCGCCGAGGGCGACCAGCCACCACGCGCCGAACCAGAGGGCGGCGATGGCGATCGGCAGCAGGATCGCCGCGACCAGGATCCGACTCGCCAGGTTCCCCACCGCTAGTGCCTTCCCGCGGAGCGGCTCATCGACCGCCGAAGCGCCGACTGCGCGAGGCGAACTCGCTAACCGCCACCTGCAGCTGCTCGCCTCCGAAGTCGGGCCAGAGCACATCAGGGAAGCTGTACTCCGCGTAGGCGGCGTGCCAGAGCAGGAAGTTGGAGACGCGCTGCTCGCCGGAGGTGCGGATCACGAGATCCGGATCGGGCAGTTCGGCGGCGGCGAGGCGCGAGCGGATCGCCGTCTCGTCGATCTGGTCGGGTCGCAGGCCGTCCTCGACGATCCGGCGGCAGGCGTCGACGATCTCGGCGCGGCCGCCGTAGTCGAAGGCAACGAAGAGGTCGAGGCGCTCGTTGGCGCGGGTGCGCTCCTCCATGTCCGACATCAGCGTGCAGAGCTTCGGCGAGAGCCGGTCACGACGGCCGATGAAGCGGATGCGGACGCCCTGGCGGTGGAGGTCCATGAACTCGCGCTCGATCGTGCGCGCGAAGAGGTCCATCAGACCGCTGACCTCGTCCTCGGGCCGCGTCCAGTTCTCCGTGGAGAAGGCGTAGACCGTGAGCGCGCGGATACCGAGGTCGGGTGCGGCCTCGACCGTGCGGCGCAAGGCCCGCACGCCGGCGTGGTGCCCACTCAAGGTCGGCAGGCCCCGCTGCTTGGCCCAGCGCGAATTGCCGTCCATGATGATCGCGACGGAGGTCGCGGTGGACGGCTCCGGGGCCGATGGTTCGGCGCGGCGGATGCCCTTGATGCGGTCAAGAATGGCCATAGACGACAGGTACAGGCCAGCGCCTGCGTGCACAGCGTACCGTCTGGCACCGGCGCTTGCCGGGCTCAGACCTCCATCACGTCGGCTTCGCGCTGCTTCAGCGCGACGTCAATCTGCCCGACGTGGTCGTCCGTGACCTTCTGGACCTTCTCCTCGGCGCGATGGATCTCGTCCTTGCCGACCTCGCTCTCGAGCGCATTGAGGTCACCCAGCACGTCCCGGCGGATGTTGCGGATCGCGATGCGACCCTCCTCGGCCAGGTTCCGCAGGACCTTGACGAGCTCCTTGCGGCGCTCCTCGGTCGGCTGCGGGATGGCCAGGCGGATGACCTTGCCGTCGTTGCCGGGGTTGATGCCGAGATCGCTCTCGTTGATCGCCTTCTCGATGTCGCCGAGGGCGCTCACGTCGTACGGCTGGATCAGCAGCGTGCGCGGGTCGGGCGCGGAGACACCCGCCATCTGGGTGAGCGGCGTCGGCGTGCCGTAGTACTCGACCACGATGCGCTCCAGCAACTGCGGGTTCGCGCGACCGGTGCGCACGGTGTTGAACTCGGTGCGCGTCGCCTCGACGGACTTCCCCATCCGCTCTTTCGCCTCATTGACCAGATCGTCGACCACGTCGGACCTCCTCGTTGGGAAGAGTGTGCCACAACGGGTGGCAGCCTCTCGCGCAACGGCGAGCCGTGATCAGCGGACAGATGTCGCCGGGAACCCCAATGCGACAAAGGGGTCAGACCCCTTTGTCGCATTTAGACGGACTGCGGGTCGACGTCGACGACGACCCGCGCGTCGGCGGCCCGCAGTGCGGCGTGGCGATCGGCGAGCACGGCGTGGATCGCCCGGGCGGCCTGCTCGGCATGCTGGGTCCGCAGCAGCAGGTGCGCCCGGTGGCGATCGCGCAGGCGGATCAGCTCGGCGGGACCGAGCACGTCGTCATCGGGGACCATCTGCTCGAGCGCGGCGGCGAGGCCGTCGAGGAAGGCCATCGGCGCCTCGGCGTGCGGCGAGTCGACGAGCACGCGCACCAGGCGGCTGAACGGCGGGTAGCGCAGCGCCTCGCGCCGGGCCAGCTCGCCGTCGAGGAACTCGTCAACCGCATGCCGGGCGGCCAGGCGCACGACGCGCTGTCCGGGATCCCAGGTCTGCAGGAGCACGCGTCCGCCCGAGCCCTCGCGCCCCGCGCGGCCGGCCAGCTGCGCGAGCAGCGCAAAGGAGCGCTCCTCAGCGCGAAAGTCGGGCATCGCGAGGCCGAGATCGGCGTCGATCACCGCCGCGAGGCGGACATCTGGGAAGTCATGGCCCTTGGCGACGATCTGCGTCCCGACCAGCACGGCCCGATCGGTCGACCCGAACGTCGCCAGCACCTCCTCAAGCGCACCGACGCGCGCGGCGACGTCACCGTCGAGCCGCAGGACGGTCAAGCCGGGGAACCGCTCGGCGACCTCGCTCTCGAGCCGCTCCGTGCCCGCACCGATGCGGGTGATGTCGACGGCCCCGCAGTGCGGGCACTTGGACGGCGCCGGCTGCGTGTGGCTGCAGTGGTGGCAGACGAGGCGCGGTGGCTGCTGGTGCAGCACGAGCGAGACGTCGCAGGACGGGCAGCCGAAGCCCTTGCCACAGGCCCGGCAGTGGAGCGCGAGGGCGGCGCCGCGGCGATTGAGCAGAATCATCGCCCGGCCCCCGTCACGCTCGATGTCGCCCAGCGCCGACGCCAGCGTGCGCGACAGTGGGTAGTGGCCATCGCGCGAGAGGTCGACGAGTTCGACCGGCGGCAGGCGACCGCCGACGCGCTCGGACAGCGTGATGCGTTCAAGCGCCTTCCAGGCCTCCGGGCGCGGTGTCGCCGACGCGAAGACGACGGCCGCGCCGGCAGCACGGGCGCGCATCAGCGCCACGGTGCGGGCGTCGTAGCGCGGGTCGGACTCCTGCTTGTACGCGACCTCGTGCTCCTCGTCGACCACGATCAGGCCGAGGTCGCGCAGCGGCGCCAGGATCGCCGAGCGCGCGCCGACCAGCACACGCGCCTCCCCGCTCTCGAGGCGCTGCCAGACCCGTGCCCGCTCGCCCTGCGCCAGCCCCGAGTGCAGCACCTCGACGAGCCGACCAAAGCGCCGCCGTACGCGCGCCGCCGTTTGGGGAGCCAGCGAGATCTCGGGCACGAGGATGATCACGCCACGGCCTTGCTGGAGCGCGTGCGCTGCCGCCCGCAGAAAGACCTCGGTCTTGCCGGAGCCGGTGACACCGTGGAGCAGCAACTCGCGGCTGCCCGGCCCACCGTCGATGGCCTGCTCGAGACGGGCGATGGCCGCCTGCTGGGCCTCCGTCGCGGCGAGCGCGGCCTCGAGGTCCGGTGGTGGCGCGGCGATCTCGGTCAGGCGACCGTCGGCGACCAGCTTGCGCACGGCGGCCGGAGCGGCGCCCGCCCGCGCGGCGACGTCGCTGAGCGGGCCGGGGGCGTCACGCGCGGCGCCGAGGATCGCAGCCTGCCGCGACCCGCGGGCCTCCGCCCCGTCGGCGACCGCGAGCCAGGGATCCGGTGGCGGCGCGTTGCCCTTCGGCGGCAGGACGAGTTTGAGCGCGCGCGCCGGCGGCGTGGCGTAGCGCTCGGCGATCTTCAGCGCGAGGTCGACCAGCTCGGCCGGCACACGCGCGCCCGTGTCCACGGCCGGCTTGAGGGTGATCCCGGCCGGGATGTCCTCGGGCGTGGCTGCGCGCAGCACGACACCTTGCTCCTGCCGGCGGCCGAGCGGAATCGCCACCACGGTCCCGACGGGCAGCGCGCCCGCATACGTCAGCGGTCCCTTCAGCCCGCGCGTCGAGACGAGCGGGCAGACGACGACGGCGTCAGAGCGCGGCGAGGAGCTCGTCGACCTTGTCTGTGCGCTCCCAGCTGAATTGATCGCGTCCGAAGTGGCCATAGGCAGCAGTCGGACGATAGACCGGGCGGCGCAGGTCGAGCTGCTCGAGGATCGCCGCCGGGCGAAGATCGAACACCGCGCGCACGGCGGCGGCGATCGCGTTCTCGTCCTTCGTGGCGGTCCCGAACGTCTCCACCATCACAGAGACGGGGTGTGCGACGCCGATGGCGTAGGCCACCTGCACCTCGCAGCGCTCGGCGAGGCCGGCGGCGACGATGTTCTTGGCAACCCAGCGCGCGGCGTAGGCGCCCGAGCGATCGACCTTCGAGGGGTCCTTGCCGGAGAAGGCACCGCCGCCGTGGCGGCCCATGCCGCCGTAGGTGTCGACGATGATCTTGCGCCCGGTCAGGCCGCAGTCACCCATCGGTCCGCCGATGACGAAGCGGCCGGTCGGGTTCACGAGCAGGAAATCGGTGTCGAGCTTCGCCGGATCGGCGAGCTCGGCCGGCAGGAGGCCCTTGACGACGTGCTCCGCCAGGTCCGCCTTGATCTGCTCCTGGGAGATATGGTCGGCGTGCTGCGTGGAGATCAGGACGCGATCGATGCCGACCGGGCGCAGGTGGCCGCCGTCCTCGGCGTACTCGACCGTCACCTGCGTCTTGCCGTCGGGGCGCAGGTACGGAAGCGTGCCGTCCTTACGCACCTCGGCGAGGCGATGGGCGAGCCGGTGCGAGAGCTGGATCGGGAGCGGCATCAGCTCGGGCGTCTCCGTACAGGCGTAGCCGAACATCATGCCCTGATCGCCCGCGCCGACCTCGTCCGCGTCGTTGCCGTCGACGCCCTGGGCGATATCGGGCGACTGGCGATCAAGTGCCACCATCACGTTGCAGGTATTGCAGTCGAAGCCCTTGAGCGCGTCGTCGTAGCCGATGTCGCGCACCGTGCCGCGCGCCAGCTCGGGGATGTCGATGATCGCGGACGTCGTGATCTCGCCTGCCACCAGCACGAGGCCGGTTGTGACGAGGGTCTCGCAGGCCACCCGCGCCGTCGGATCCTGCGCGAGCACGGCGTCAAGCACCGTGTCGGAGATCTGATCGGCAATCTTGTCCGGATGTCCCTCGGTGACGGATTCCGAGGTGAAGAGGATCGAATGTTCCTGCGCCACGTTGCGCTCCTATCGCGGCTGCACCGTGAAGATGCAGCGGATTATCACGCGCATGCTACAGCGCGAGCCCCCCGGGTGCCGCAGCGGCGACTAGCCGATTGCGATGAAGAGCGAGGCGCCGTCGGCGGTGCCCCAGGCGATCACGCCACCGATGTTGGCGGTTGCCGTCGGCAGCGCCATGCCCTTGGCCTTCGCCTCGGCGCGCAGCTGCGCGACGTTGACGTAAGCCAGGCCTGTGACCTGATCCGGCACGCCGGCCCGGTCAACGATGGCCCGGTAGGCCTCCGAGTCGGCCATCGCAGACGCCGGCGCGGCGGCCAGACGCGGCGCCGTGCCGATCGCGAGCGTGGCGCTGTCGCCCTGACGGGTAACCGCCACCTGCGGCAGCTCGCCGCGCTTCGCCTCAAGGCGCTCGGGAATGGGCAGCGTGCTGCCGAACTGCTCGGCAGCCGTGATTGCCTTGGCCAACGTGGCCCCAGCGGCAGCGGGATCGGACGGCTGGGTCAGCAGTGCACCGGCAGGCTGCTCGCCGCCGACGGCGACGAGCGCGTGCTCGCCATCGAGCGCCGCGAGGATGGCAGCGAGGTCGAGGCCGGTCGCCTGCTCGGCGGCGGCGATCATCGTGCGCACCTGCGGATCCTGCGTCTGCGCAGCGGCGAGCGCCGAGGTGAGCAGCGGTCCGAGGTCGCGGAAGGCTGCGAAGCCGAGGGCGTCAGCCGGCACCTGCTCGTCGATCGTGGGGTCGTAGCTCGCCGGGAAGCGGGCGCCGAGGCGCTCCAGCGCCGCCTGATCGGCGTCACCGGCCGCGACGATGCGCAGACCGCCCTGTTCCGCCGTGATGGCGATGCCGAGGCCACGGACGTCCGCGAGAGCGGCACTGACCTGGCCCAGCGCAGCAGTCGTGTCGGGCGCGCCCTCGGGCAGTGCGTTCTGGGGCAGCAGCGAGCCGGCCATCTGTACCAGGCCGGCCAGACGCGCCGGGGCGAGGTAGGCGACGGCGACCGGGTCGCTCGGAAGCTTGGCGATCGTGGCGCGGAAGGCGGCGTCGTCGGCCAGGGCGGGCGCAGCGCCCGACTGCGCGGCGAGCGCGTCGATCAGGGTGGCGCGCGAGGTGGCGGCGATGGCGGTCGAGCCGTCGATCGTGATCGCGAAGGCGTCGCGCTCCCAGACCGGCTGGCCGCTGAGCTCAGGACCCTGGGCGAAGCCCATCTCGGTGAGGAGGCCCGGCAGGGCGCTGCTGTCGGCGGCCGTGGCCACGACGATCGCCTCGACGCCCGGCTGGATGCCACTGGTGAGCGAGATGCCGATGAGGCCGACGCTGATGTCGCCGCCGAGCGCGCGCATGATCTGCGCCTGCTCACCCGAACCGTCGAGCATCCCGTTCAGACGGCCGATGGCCGCCTCGCCACCATCGACGGAGCGTGCCAGCTCGGTCAGCGCCTGATACTGGGCGCCATCGCGGTCGAGGTTGACGCTCGCGTAGGCCAACGCCTTGGCGGGCACGGCGACGGCACCCTTGGCGCGCGCCTCGGCTCCGGCGTTGGCATCGCCACTGCCGAACGCGGCCAGAGCAGCCGCGGCGACGAGAGCCGAGAAGAGCGCGAGCAGTGCAATCGAGCGACGAGTCGTCATGACCTGAGTGTACCTCCAGTTTCCTATCGCAGCGCGACGGAAATCGGCTGTATCGGACCTAGCGTCCGGCGATGAGGAGCAGGTTCTCCGCGTACTCGAGATCGCGCTCGGCGCGGAAGCGATTGATCGCCTCGTCACCGTCCGCGGAGGCCTGCAGGCGCTCGCGCGCGTCGGCCGCCTTGGCCTCGGCGACTGTCACGTCGATCGCGTCCGTGGCCATCGCGCCCTCGACGAGCGCAATCGCCTTCTCACCCTGCATCGAGAAGTAGCCGTCCGACGTTGCGAACGAGCGCCACTCGGTGCCGCTGATACGCACGCGGATCTCCCCCACGTCGAGGCGGGAGACGATCGGCTGGTGGCGCGGCAGGATGCCGAGGCCGCCCTCCGAACCGGGCACGACGATCATCTCCACCTCACCGGCGAAGGCATGACCCTCGGGCGTGATGATCTCGCAGTGGAGCGTGGCCATGGACTAGACCGCGGCGGTCTTGAGGCGCTCGGCCTCGGCGAGGACGTCCTCGATGCTGCCGCACAGGTAGAACGCCTGCTCGGGCAGATCATCGTGCTTGCCGTCGAGAATCTCCTGGAAGCCGCGGATCGTGTCCTCGATGCGGACGTAGCGGCCCTCGCGCCCCGTGAACACGGCGGCGACGAAGAACGGCTGCGACAGGAAGCGCTGGATCTTGCGGGCGCGCTGCACGGTCAGCTTGTCCTCGTCGGAGAGCTCGTCCATGCCGAGAATCGCGATGATGTCCTGCAGGTCCTTGTAGCGCTGAAGGACGCGCTGGACGCTCGTGGCGACGCGGTAGTGCTCCTCGCCGACGACGTCGGGCTGCAGGATGCGGCTGGTCGAGTCGAGCGGATCCACGGCCGGGTAGATGCCCTGCTCCGAGATCGCGCGGGACAGCACGGTGGTGGCGTCGAGATGCGAGAACGACGCGGCGGGAGCCGGGTCGGTCAGGTCGTCGGCCGGCACGTAGATGGCCTGCACCGAGGTGATCGAGCCCTTCTTCGTGGAGGTGATGCGCTCCTGAAGCTCGCCCATCTCGGTGGCCAGCGTCGGCTGGTAGCCCACGGCGCTCGGCATGCGGCCGAGCAGCGCGGAGACCTCAGAGCCGGCCTGCGTGAAGCGGAAGATGTTGTCGACGAAGAGGAGCACGTCCTGGCCGTCGACGTCGCGGAAGTACTCCGCCATCGTCAGACCGGACAGGGCGACGCGGAGGCGGGCTCCCGGCGGCTCGTTCATCTGGCCGTAGACGAGAGCGGTCTTGGCGATGACGCCAGACTCCTTCATCTCGAGCCAGAGGTCGTTGCCCTCACGGGTGCGCTCGCCGACGCCGGCGAAGACGGACAGGCCGCCGTGCTGGGTCGCGATGTTGTTGATGAGCTCCTGGATCAGCACGGTCTTACCGACGCCGGCGCCGCCGAAGAGGCCGATCTTGCCGCCCTTCGTGTACGGGGCGAGCAGGTCGACGACCTTGATGCCGGTCTCGAGCAGGGACGGCTTGGGATCGAGATCCTCGAACTTCGGCGGCTCGCGGTGAATGCCCCAGCGCTCGCCGGTGACGGGCTCGCCGTTGTCGATCGCGTCGCCGAGCACGTTGAAGATGCGGCCGAGCGTCTGCGGACCAACCGGGACGCTGATCGAGGCGCCGGTGTCGATGACCTCGGAGCCACGGGCGAGGCCGTCCGTGGAGTCCATGGCGACCGCGCGGACGCGGTTATCGCCGAGATGCTGCTGGACCTCAGCGACGACGAAGCCGCTGTCGGTCTGGATGTGGAGTGCCGCGTAGATCGCGGGAAGCGAGTCCGGGAATACGGCGTCGATGACGACGCCCTTGATCTCCACGATCTTGCCGACGTTGCGCTCGCCCATGTGCGTCCAGTGCCCTCTCAGGTCGATGGTCTCGAAGGTGGTGCGGCCCGGGCGCGACTGAGCGCCCGTGCATCTGGCGGCACCTTAGCGAACGTGGCCGCGGGACGACGTGGCAACCGCGCGAATGTGGCGCCCTCCCCTCTGCCGCGCCATCACCGATGCTCGCGCGGGCACCCTGCCCGGCTGGACACACGGATACGACAGGCTCCGAACCCACGCGCCCAACCACGCGCCAGGCGCAGCGCTCGGGCAACGGGGCACACCACCTAGACCACGAGCGCAAGCACCAGAAACGGCACGCCCAGCGCGAGCGTGCCGAGGCCCGTCAGCTGCGTCACACGACCGTCGGCGCGCCGGGCGAGCCCGAGCAGCACGGTACCGAGCAGCACAATCGCAATGCCCACGAGCCCACTGCCCGCGGCGACGGCCTGCGCGGTGGGCCTGCCCGCAGCGGCAAAGGCGACCGCCAGCGCGACCGTGGCAAGCATGGGTACGAGGAGGAGCACGGCCAGGCGTCGGGCCGTGGCCTGCCAACCGCTGCGCTTCACGGCTGGAGCGGGTAGGCGCAGGCCCAGCCATGGCCGTCCGCGGCATGCACGAGCTGGGGATCCTGCTGGGCACACGAGGCCTGCGCAACGGGACAACGCGGATGAAAGCGGCAGCCGGCAGGCGGACGCAGCGGACTGGGCACGTCACCCTGAAGGACGACCCGCGTCTGGCTGCGGGCGCGCACAGGGTCGGCGATCGGGCGCGCCGACAGCAGCGCGTGCGAGTAGGGATGCCGTGGCCCCTGGTAGATCTGCTCCCCCGCCCCCTCCTCGACGACGCGCCCGAGGTACATGACCTGGACACGATCGGCCAGGCGACGGACGACGTCGAGGTCGTGCGCGATCACGATGTACGAGAGCCCGAGGTCGCGCTGCAGGTCCTCGAGCAGGTTGACGATTTGTGCCTGCACGGAGACGTCGAGCGCCGAGACCGGCTCGTCGCAGACGATCACGCGCGGCTCGAGCACGATCGCGCGGGCGATGCCGATGCGCTGACGCTGGCCGCCGGAGAACTCGTGCGGGAAGCGGTTGTAGTGCTCGGGGTTGAGTCCGACGCGCTCCATCGCCTCCTGAACCTGCCGCTTCCGCTCCGCGGGCGTGCCGATCGAGTGGATGTCGAGCGGCTCCTGCACGGACTGGCCGATGCGCATGCGCGGGTCGAGCGAGGCGATCGGGTCCTGGAAGATCATCGTCACCTGCCGCCGGAAGCCCTGCAGCGCACGACCGGAGCGGCGTGTGATGTCCTCGCCCATGAACTCGATCGATCCAGCGTCGATCTCCTGCAGTCGCACGAGCCCGCGGGCCAGCGTTGTCTTGCCACAGCCGGACTCGCCGACGATGGCCAGCGTCTCGCCCGCACGGAGCTCAAGGTCGACGCCATCGACGGCCTGGACGCGCGCGACCTCGCGTTGGAAGACGATCCCGCGCGTGACGGGGAAGCCGATGCGGACACCGGTAGCGCGGAGGATCGGCTCGCTCATCGCTCCGCCTCTGTGCCGCTCAGGCGTACGCCCTCGCGGTCGCGGGTCGTCTGGTCGAGCCGGCAGGCGACGGCGCTGCCGGCCCGCGCCGTTGCGGTCAGGAGGGGCGCCGGATCGGTGCGGCAGGCGTCCATCGCAAAGGCGCAGCGCGGGGCGAAACGGCAGCCCGCGGGCGGGTGCAGCAGGCTCGGTGGGGTACCGGGGATCTGGTAGAGGCGCTCCTCGGCGCCGCTCCGGCCGGGCAACGAGGCGAGCAGGCCCCACGTGTACGGATGCTGCGGATGCGCGAACAGCTCAGCGACGGGAGCGCGCTCGACGATGCGACCCGCGTACATGACGGCAACCTCGTCGCACAGCTCGGCCACGACGCCGAGGTCGTGCGTGATCAGCACGATCGCAGCGTCGACCTCGCGGCGCAGCTCGCGCATCAGCTCAAGGATCTGGGCCTGCGTGGTCACGTCAAGCGCGGTCGTCGGCTCGTCGGCGATCAGGAGGCGCGGCCGGTTGAGCAGGGCCATCGCGATCATCACGCGCTGCCGCATGCCGCCCGAGAGCTCCAGCGGATACGCGCGCATGCGGTCCTCCGGACTCGGGATGCCGACCGCGGCGAGGCCGTCGACGGCGAGCCGCCGCGCCTCGGCCTTCGACACTCGCTGATGCAGACGGATGGCCTCGATCAGCTGCTCTCCGATCCGCATGACGGGATTCAGCGACGTCATCGGATCCTGGAAGATCATCGCCATGTCATCACCGCGCAGCTGCCGCAGCTCGCTGCCGGCAAGGCCGACGAGCTCCTGCTCGCCGAGGCGGATGCTGCCCGTGATGGTGGCGGATTTCGGCAGCAGCCCCATGATCGACAGGCTCAGAGCGGACTTCCCACAGCCCGACTCGCCGACGATGCCAAGCACCTGGCCCGCGTCCACGGACAGGCTGACGCCGTCGACGGCGCCGACGGGTCCGTCGTCGGTGCGGAAGGTCGTGCGGAGGTCGTCGACGGTCAGCAGGCGCATGCCCTACTCCAGCCGGATGCGCGGGTCGAGGGAGGCGTTGACGAGGTCGACGACGATGTTCGCCGCGACGATGATGATCGCCGAGAACAGCACGATGCCGGCCGTCGTCGGCACGTCGAGGCGCTTCGCGGCCTGGACGGCGAGCCAGCCGAGGCCCTGCAGGCCGAAGGTCACCTCAATCAGAATCGCGCCGCCGAGCAGCAGACCGAGATCGAGGCCGAACATCGTCACGATCGGCAGCATGGCGTTGCGGAAGGCGTGGCGGATGACCACCCGCGTCTCCCCCGCACCCTTGGCGCGCGCGGTGCGCACGTAGTCCTCGCTGAGCGTGTCGAGCATCTGGGAGCGCGTGATACGCACGTAGATGGCCGCGAACTGGAGTGCGAGCACCGAGGCCGGCAGCAGCAGGTGGTAGAGCCACTGGCCAGGGTTGGACAGCGGCTCGTACCCGGATAACGGGAACCAGCCGAGCTTGTAGGCGAGGAAATAGAGGGCCAGCAGGCCGAAGTAGTAGACGGGCAGCGACTGGCCGATCAGGACGAAGACGATTGAGACGCGATCGAAGAGCGAGCGCGGCCGGATCGCGGAGATGATCCCGATCGGGATCGAGATCAGCAGCCACATGATCGCGGCCACGAAGGTCAGCGAGAGCGTCACTGGGAAGTGGTCCCAGATCAGCGAGTCGACGGAGCGCTGCTTGGCGAAGGAGCTGCCGAAGCGCCCGAGCAACTGGTCGCACTCCGCTGCGGTCGAGCCGGGGCAGACGCGCTCGCGCTCATCCTGCGAAGGTCCGAGCACGAGCCGCTTGAGGGTATAGCCGTACTGGACGTAGTACGGCTTGTCGAGGCCGAGCAGGGCTGAGACGCGCTCAATCTGCTCGGCCGACGGGTTCTTGCCGGCGTAGAGGCGCGCCGGCGAGATGTTCGAGTGCCAGCGCAGGACGGGTCCGAACAGCACAAAGACCGCCAGCGTCACGACGAGCACCACGAAGATGCCGCCGAGGATGCGTCTGATCAGGAAGCGGACCATGCTGGGTCAGGCAGGCGACCCGCCCGTCGCGCCGAGGCGCGACGGGCGGGCGGTGATGCCCTCGGTCCTACTGCCCGTCCCGCAGGAAGTACGAGCCGAAGTAGAACTGCTTGCCGGGGCCCCAGATGTAGTTGCCGAGGCGCTCCGAGATGAACGACACCTTGCGGCGCAGGTCCAGCGTGGCCCACGGCGCGAGGTCCCGAGCGGTGTCGGTCGACAGCTGCGCGAACTGCGCAGTGCGATCGGCACCCGGGGGCAGCTGGTTGATCTCCGCGACCTTGGCGTCGAAGCCCTCATCGCAGAACTGCCCGTAGTTCGAGCCCTGGCCGCAGAGCAGCAGCGGGCCGTAGAACGTGATCGCGTCTCCGTAGTCCTGACCCCAACCGGCGACGCCGATGTCGTAGTCGCTCTTGGGATCAGCCAGGAAGCCGTAGTACACGTCGGCCGATAGGGCCTTGACGGTCACCTTGAAGCCGATCGCCTCGAGCGACTCCTTCATGGCCGCGGACACCTGCGGTGCCGGAGCGTCCGAGAAGTTCGCCAGCGTGATGTCGATCGGCGTCGCGACGCCGGACTCGGCCACCAGCGCCTTGGCCTGCTCAACGTCCATGCTGTAGACGTCGGTCGGCTGATCCGCCAGCAGGTTCTCCGAGAGGATCTGGCTCCACGGGGAACGACTCAGCTTGCCGCCGATCACCTTGACGATCGCGTCGCGATCGAGGGCGTAGTTAACGGCCTGCCGGAGCTTGACGTTGTCGAACGGCGCCTTGTCCGTCTTGAACACGGCGTAGTCCACGGCGGCATCCGGGGTCGAGAAGAAGCGATCCTTGTACTGGGGATCGTTCGCCGTCGCCGGGATCTGCGATCCGAGCGGCGCGGAGCCGTCGAACGTCATGTCGATCTCGTTCGACTGCAGCTGTGCGTACTGGGTCTCGTCCGGCACGCCGATCTGGAGCTCGATGCCGTCGATGTTGTTGTCGCTATCCGCCTGCGGGACGCCGGCGGCGACGTTCTTGTCCCAACTGGGCTCGCGCTCGATCGTGACCGACTTGTCGAGCTGGTAGTCGGTGATCTTGTACGGGCCGACGAACGGCGGCGGGGTGTCGCTCTTCTTGTGCGGCGTGGAGGCCGGCACGATGAAGGCCCAGCCCATCGCGAGGGCGCGCGGGAACGAGCCGTCCGACTCAGTCAGGGTGAAGGACGTGGTCAGCTCATCAACGACCTTGATGCCGCTGATGCCAATGTTGTCCTTGCCCTTCGACGACGTCATCGCGTCGGTGTACTCCGTCATGCCGACGATGCCCGAGTAGTAGCCCGAGGACGGCGGTCCGCCGGTCGCGCACTGGATGTTCGGGTCGAGGATGTACTCGTACGTGGCCTTGACGTCCTTGGCCGTGACGGGCGAGCCGTCCGGGAAGGTCAGACCCTCGCGCAGCTTGACGGTGTAGGTCTTGCCGTCGGCGGACACCGACGGCATGTCGGCGGCGAGCTCTGGCTGCATCTCGTCCGTGGCGGGCGAGGCGACGGTGTTCGGATAGCCGTAGAGGCCGCGCGCCATGAAGTAGAAGACCGACCACGAGATGCCGTAGTAGGAGAGTCCGTTCCAGCAGTCGATGTTGTCATTCATCGCCATCTTCAGCGTGCCGCCCTTGGTGGGCGTCTCCACGGCCGGGAAGCCGCCGTTCAGGTAGTCGCCGCCGGCGGCGGCGGTGTCAGCGCCACCTCCCCCGGTGGCAGTGGAGCTCGAGCTGTCGCTCGAGCCGCAGGCCGTGGCGACGATGGCGATTGCCACTAGTGCCACTGCCATCAGCAGATGTCGGAGCCTCATCGGGTCTCCTCCTTGGTCATAGTCATGGAACGCGGGTCCTTTCGGGGTATGGGACAGGGTAGGGCGGCTAGAGGAGCGTGCCGCCACGGGGGTCGAGGGCGTCGCGCAGGCCGTCGCCGAGCAGGTTGAAGGCGAGCACGGTGAGCACCAGCAGGGTGCCGGGGAAGACCATCAGGAAGGGCGCATTGATGTACAGACCTCCCGGCACTGCGTCGGAGATCATGCGCCCCCACGAGGGAATCTCGAGCGGCAGGCCGAAGCCGAGGTACGACAGCGCGGCCTCCGCGGCGATCGCACCGGCCACCGACAGGCTCGCGTAGACGGTCAGCGGGCCGATCAGCTGGGGCATCAGGTGCCGCAGGACGATGCGCGTGTTCGACGCTCCGAGCATGCGCGCCGCCGTAACGAACTCGCGGTTGCGCAGCGACATCACCTCGCCCCGGAAGATGCGGCCGGGGTAGAACCACGAGAAGATCGCGATGATCAGGATCACGAACCAGAGCGAGGCCCCGAAGGCGACCGAGGCGGCGATGGCGAAGAGCAGGAACGGGAAGGCCGCGACGACGTCCATCAGCCGGGCGATCACGGTGTCCGTCCAGCCGCCGACGTAGCCGGCGATCACGCCGAGGAGCAGCGCGACGACCATCGTCAGGAACGTCGCGACGATGCCGATAATCAGCGACGTGCGGGCGCCGAAGGAGAGCTGGACGAGCATGTCGTAGCCGAGGTTGTTCGAGGCGCCGAGCACAAAGCAGGCGCGCTCCCCCACGCTGGCCAAGCCATCCGCGCAGCCGTGCAGCGGACCCACAGGCAGAAGCGTGTAGTCGTCAACGCCGGTCGAATTTGACCGGTTGACCGGATGCCCCGTCCACGACTCGAACAGCGGGCCGGCCAGGGCGAACAGGACCAGCAGCACGATGAATGCGAGGCTGATGAGGGCGACGTAGTCGCGGCGCAGTCGGGCGAAGGCAAGCTGGCGGGGCGTCCGCGCGAGGACCATGCCCTCCGTCTTCATGTCCTCGAGCTGCTCGACGGTCGCCATGCGCCCCCTCTCTCCGCCCGGAACGGTACAGCGGATCCGTACCGACCGTGCGGCTCTCCCGCCATGATCGTCGGGAAACCCGTTGGGAGACACGTGTTCGGCACGACGCGCAGACGTGCCGGGCCGCGCCGGCCACGGGTGCGCCGGGACGCGCTAGGAGATAGCGTCCGCGCCGGCCACGACTTCCAGCAGCTGCTGGGTGATCTCGGCCTGGCGGGCACGGTTCATGTCGAGCGTGAGACGATCGATCAGGTCCTTGGCGTTGTCGGAGGCGCTGCGCATCGCGGTCATGCGCGCTCCGTGCTCGGACGCCGTGGACTCGAGCAGGGCCCGGAAGATCTCCGTCTCGAGCGCCGTCGTGAGCAGCGGCCCAAGCATGACCTCGGCCTCAGGCTCGAACAGGAGCTCGCCGGAGGCGGCCGCCTGTCCCTCGGCCGCGGTGGCGGGCAGCGGAATCGGCAGCACCTCATCGGAGTACACGGTCTGCACGAGCGGCGAGTCGAAGTGGTTGAAGACCAGGATCAGGCGATCGAAGACGCCCTCGCCGTACTGCTCGATCAGCGTGTTCGCGATCTGCTCCGCGTCTTGGTAGACGGGACGATCGGTGAAGCCCGTCCAGACCTCGCGCAACGCGGCGCCCCGGAAGCGGAGCGAGCCCGCACCCTTGCGTCCCGCCGCGTACCAGACGATCTCGCGCCCCTGGGCGCGCTCCGCCGCGGCCTCGTCGAGCGCACGGCGCAGGACGCTGGCGTTGAACGCACCGGCCAGGCCACGATCGCCGGACATCAGCAGGATGCCGGTCTTCGCGATCTCGCGACGCTCGAGCAGCGGCTGGCCGCTGAGCGCACCCGTGCGGCTGGCCGTCTCGGAGATCAGCTCGTGCATGCCGCTCGCGAACGGGCGCAGCGCCTCGATGCGCACCTGCGCACGGCGCAGCTTCGCACCGGCCACCAGCTCCATCGCCTTGGTGATCTTGCTGGTGTTCTTGACGGAATGGATCCGCCGGCGGATGTCCTGAAGGGACGCCACGGTCTACGCGGTGGCTCCGGTGGCGACGACCGAGCCTTGGAAGCCGGCGGCGAACTGCTCCGCCGCGGTCTTCAGCTTGGCGACCGTGTCGTCGGAGAGATCGAGCGACTCGCGGATCGCCGTGAGGATCGTCTTCTCGGCGCGCAGCGACTGGCGGAAGCCGTCGTTGAAGCGCGAGACGTCGCCAACGTCAACCCCGTCGACGTGGCCGTTCGTGGTCGCCCAGATGATCGCCACCTGCTCCTCGACGGGCCAGGGGTCGTACTGGTTCTGGTTGAGCGTCTGCACGAGACGCTGACCGCGGTTGATCTGGGCCAGCGTGGCGGCGTCGAGCTCGGAGGCGAACTGCGCGAACGCCTCGAGCGCGCGGAACTGCGCCAGCTCGAGCTTGAGTCGACCGGCGACCTTCTTCATCGCCTTCGTCTGGGCGTTCGAGCCCACGCGGGAGACGGACAGGCCGACGTTGATGGCCGGGCGGACGCCCTGGAAGAACAGGCTCGTCTCGAGGAAGATCTGGCCGTCGGTGATCGAGATGACGTTCGTCGGGATGTAGGCCGACACGTCGCCGGCCTGCGTCTCGATGATCGGCAGCGCGGTCAGCGAACCGCCGCCGAGCTCGTCGCTCAGCTTGACGGCGCGCTCGAGCAGGCGCGAATGCAGGTAGAAGACGTCGCCCGGGAAGGCCTCGCGACCCGGCGGACGGCGCACGAGCAGCGACATCTGGCGGTAGGCGTCGGCCTGCTTGGTCAGGTCGTCGTAGACCACGAGGGCGTGGCCGCCCTTGTAGAGGAAGTACTCGCCCATCGCGCAGCCGGCGTACGGGGCGATGTACTTGATCGGTGCGGCCTCGGAGGCGTTGGCGGCAACGACGATCGTGTACTCCATCGCGCCGTGCTCACGCAGCTTCTCGACGACTTGCGCAACCGTCGAGGCCTTCTGGCCGACGGCGACGTAGACGCAGATGACGCCCGAGTCCTTCTGGTTGATGATCGTGTCGATCGCCACGGCCGTCTTGCCCGTCTGGCGGTCGCCGATGATCAGCTCGCGCTGACCGCGACCGATCGGCACGAGGGCGTCGAGCGCCTTCAGGCCGGTCTGGAGCGGCTGGGTGACCGGCTGGCGGTCGACGACGCCGGGAGCCTTGAACTCGAGCGAGCGCGTCTCGCTCGTCGTGATCGCCGGGCCGCCGTCGATCGGCTCGCCCAGCGGGTTGACGACGCGGCCGATCAGCTGCTCGCCGACGGGGACGCTCATGACCTTGCCGGTGCGCCGGACGGTGTCGCCCTCGCGGATCTTCTGCCACTCGCCGAACAGCACGACGGCGACGTTCGACTCCTCGAGGTTGAGGGCCAGGCCCGTCACCCCGTGGGGCAGCTCGAGCATCTCGAGGACGATGCAGCGCTCGAGGCCGTAGACGCGGGCGATGCCGTCACCGACCTGGATGACGGTGCCGATCTCCTCGACGTCGGCGGTGTCCTCGAACCCACTGATCTGGTTCTTGAGGATGGAGGCGATCTCGTCGGGATTCAGCTTCACGGTTCTCTCCGTCTATCTAGGCGGTCGGGATGCGGGCGGCGCGCAGATCGCGGCCGAGCAGGTCGAGGCGGCGACGCAGGGATGCGTCGACGAGGCGATCGCGGACCCGCAGGACCACGCCGCCGAGGATGGTCGGATCGACGGTGCGATCCATGGTCACGGTCAATCCGGTGGCCGCCGCGAGCTGCTTCTGCACCTTCGCGGCGGTGGCGTCGTCGATGGCGACGGCCGTCGTCAGCTCGACGGCGAGCTCATTGCGGTCGAGGCGCACGCGATCGGCGAGCGCCTCCTGAATCTCGGACAGCTCGCCGAGGCGGCGATGGTCGAGCAGCACCTGCAGGAAGCGGGAGACGATCGGGTCGGCACCCTTCGAAAGCTCGGCCAGCAGGTTGCGCTTGCCCTCCCCCGACACGGCGGGGTTGGTGAGGGCGCGGGCCAGCGCGGGCGTACCGCGGACGGCGTCCGCGATCTCAGCCAGCTCGCCGTCGACCTCATTCAGGCGACCGGCGTCGGCGGCGGCGCTGTAGAGCGCCGTGGCGTACGGGGAGGCTGCACTCACGCTCGGTCGGATCCCCCGTGCAGAGCGGAGAAGTCGACACCCGCGAGGGCCTCCTCGACGAGGCGCTTCTGCTCCGACGCGTCAAGCGCGTGGCCGAGCACCTTCTCGGTGGCCAGCAGGGTCAGGTCTGCGATCTCGTTCTTGATGCGATCCAGCGCCTGCTGCGTCTCCGCGGCGATTGCCTGCTGCGCGGCGGCGATGCCCCGCTCGCGCTCGCCGGCCAGCTCCTCGCTGAGCTGACGCTGCTGCTCGGCGGCCGTCGCTCGAGCGCGCTCGAGGATCTCGGACGCCTCCTGGCGACTGGCCGCCAGCTGGGTCTTGTACTCGCCGAGCAGTCGCTCCGCCTCTTCGCGGGCATGCTCGGCCGCCTCGAGGTTCTTGCGCACGGCATCCCGCCGCTCGTCGAGCAGCGCGGCGATCTTCCCGAACGCGAACTTCTTCAGCACGAAGAGCACGATCAGGAAGGTGACGAGCGTCCAGATGCTCAGCCCGAGTTCGGGCGTGATCAGACTGGCGTCGCTGGCGACTACGGCGGGCAGCATCGTTCGTTACCCGATGAAGAAGGCGACGAAGCCCATCAGGAGGGCGTAGAACGTGATTGCCTCGGTGAGTGCCAGGCCGAGGAACATGAGGCCCTGCAGGTCGGAGCGGAGCTCCGGCTGACGGGACACACCCTCGATCGTCTTGCCGATCAGATAGCCCACGCCGATGCCCGGCCCAATTGCGCCGAAGCCCGTGCCCAGACCAAGCGCGATCACCTTCGCCGCGCTGACGATTCCTTCGTCGGTAACTGCCATTTCTACATGTCCTCCTGTGGTGGTCCTGCGTTGGGTTTCAGTGATGGGGCTCGATGGCCGAGCCGATGTAGATGCCCGAGAGCATCGCAAAAATGTACGCCTGGAGCGACGCGACGAGGCCCCATTCGAAAATGTAGAAGGCGACGGCCACCGGGATCGTGACAGGGGCGATGAAGACCTGCCCCAGCAGGATCACGAAGCCGACGCACATGATGATCAGCAGATGCCCGCCGAGCATGTTGGCGAAGAGGCGGACGCTGAGCGAGATGATGCGCAGGAACTGCGACAGCACCTCGAGGATGATCATCGCCGGCAGGAGCGCCTTCGGGCTCGGCGGGATCCAGCTCTTGAAGTACGGCACGAAGCCGTTCGCACGGACGCCCTCGACGTGCGAGATCATCACCGTCAGCAGCGTCAGGGTGAGCGTGACCGACAGGTTCGAGGTCGCGGCGTAGATGGTCAGGCCCGGGATCGATCCCCACAGCGGGTTGTGCGTATCGAGCGGCAGCGGGATGAAGCTGATCATGTTGAGCACCCAGATGAACACGAACAGCGAGGCGACGTACGGGAACCAGCGGACGTACGCGACCTTCGGCAGCGTGGCCTGCCCGATGTTCGTCTCGGAGAACGTGTAGAGCACCTCGACGACCGACTGCGTGCGCTTCGGATCGGTGCGGAGACCGCCGCGGACGATCCAGAGCGTCAGTCCGACGGCGACGAGCACGGCCAGCCAGAGGTAGATGACGGCCTTGGAGATGCCGATCTCGACCGGCCCGACCATGAAGGACGCCCAGTAGGTGTTGATGAACTCCTCAACCGGCTTGAACTCGTCGCCTTCGGCAAACGCGGACAGCGGGAACACCAGCAGACCGGCGAGGGTCAGGAGGATCAGGCTGAGACGTCGGCGGATCAAGCGCTTCCTCCAGAGGCCGGCAGGGTCACCGGGTTCTCATCGCGGGCGAGGACGTGGCTGAAGCTTCGTCCCGCCATGTCGAAGGTAAAGTAGACAAGGAAGGCGCCGGCTGCGGCGATGGCCAGTTCGCGCTCGCCGGACCAGGCGATCACGAACAGCGTGGCGAAGATCAGCCAGGCCCGCACGATCAGGCTGATGCCGATCATGCCGACGATCGTGACCTGCGAGCGGCCCTTGCCCACGCGCTCGAAGGCGAGCGCGATGACGATGTTGAGTGCGAGCAGCGCGGCGCTCAGCGCCCAGGCGTCGTAGCCCCAGCCGGCGATCAGGAAGATCGGCAGCGCGATCACGCAGGGCACGACCGCGATGAAGCGGAGCACGACGGCGGCGCGATGGCGGGAGGGCGAGATGGTCATCGTGGCTTGAAGTACTTGAGGTAGAGAAGATAGAACCCGAGCACGAGCCCGATACTCGAGCCAACCATGATGGCGGGCGCGAGCCGGTCGATCAGGAGGCCGACGGCGACGCCGACCCCTGCACCGAGCAGGATACCGGCGATCACCACCATTCCGGCTCCGAGTCCCGCGGCGTCTGCCCCTCGATTGGTTCCCGTTCCGGTGATGCTGAACTCCGGTGTTCTGTTCGCAGCCGGTTGCCCGACCGCACGGAAACCTAGCAGGGCATCCACGGGACAGAGATGACGGGCCGTGCCCTACCCGCGCGCGAACGGTCGCGGCAGTGGCGCCTCGTCCGGAGCCGCCGCCTTGCGCAGCAGGCCGAGCTTGCGCAGATGCCCGTACTTGAGGATCTCGAGGGCGACGATCACGTAGTAGGTGACCGCGAGCGCCAGCAGGCCGAAGAGGGTCAGTCCGATCGTCGGCCAGAGGTTCCAGCTGCCCTCGGTGCGGTACGGAAAGAGCCGAATCGCCAGTGCGAACGCCGCCAGCACCCCCGACCACGCGTACAGGAGTCCGACCGCCTGCCGCTGGGTGTAGCCGACCCGTAACAGGCGGTGGTGGAAGTGGTTGCGATCGGCGCTCGCGATCGACTGGCCCGACTTCAGGCGCTTGAGGATCACGAACGAGGTGTCGAGGATCGGTACGAGCAATACGACGAGCGGGAAGACGAGGGAGAGCGCGGCCGCGGTCTTCATCACGCCCTGGATGGAGACGCAGGCCAGCAGGAACCCGAGCACCAGCGCCCCGGAATCCCCCATGAAGACCTTGGCCGGATTGAAGTTCCAGGGTAGGAAGCCGAGGCACGCCCCTGCAATTGCGGCCGCCATCACGCCGGCCGAGATGCGTCCCAGCGACAGCGCGAGGATGGCGAACGTGATCGCGCTGATCGCGCAGACGCCGGCCGCCAGCCCGTCCATGCCGTCGGCCAGGTTGACGACGTTGGCGACGGCGACGATGAAGAGGATCGTCAGCGGGTAGGCAAGCGCGCCGAACGCGACGGTGCTCGGCTCGATGAACGGGATCGTGATCGAGTCGATCGTCATGCCGTGCGCGACGGGGATCGCGGCGCACGCGATCTGCCCCAGCAGCTTCGGCAGCGGCGGAATGCCGAAGCGGTCGTCGAGCGCACCGAGCAGGCAGATCAGCGCGGCGCCAAGCAGGATCCACGCGTAGCGGCGATCGACGTCGAGGTTCGGCAGCACCCCCGCGAGGATCCCGAGAAACATGGCGACACCGCCGAGCAGCGGGATCGGTCGGTCGTGGATACGACGCCCACCCGGCTTGTCCACCACGCCGAGCCGCCAGGCGAGACGCATCATCAGCGGCGTCAGCGCGAACGCCAGCACCCCCGCGAGCAGCAGGGCGTAGATCGCCGACGGCGCGAAGACCCAGCGGGAGAAGGCGTCAGGGACCACGGGCTCAGGGTACCGGTGGCGTGGGCGGACATGACAAACCGGGGTTTGTCATCTCCGCCCGACCCCGCGCGGTCTCCGCCGCCTACCCCGCGTGGATCGAGCTGAAGCCGCGCATGCCCGCGTACAGCGGTCGGCGGGCAAGCATCGCGGCGACCTCGGCGCGCAGCGCGTCGAGGTCGGCGTCCTCCGCGACGGCCGAGCCGATGATCCGGCCAACCTCCGAGAAGTCGGCCTCGTCGAGGCCGCGCATTGTGGCCGCCGGGGTGCCGATGCGCACGCCGCTGGTCTGCATCGCCGGGCGCGGATCGAACGGAATCGAGTTGCGGTTGACCGTGATGCTGATCGAGTGGAGACGGTCCTCCAGCTCCTTGCCGGAGAACGCGGCCTCCTGCAGGTCGAGCAGCACGAGGTGCGTGTCGGTGCCGCCGGAGACGAGGCGGTTGCCGGTACCGAGCAGACCGCCGGCGAGCGCCTGGGCGTTGAGGCGGATCTGCCGCTGATACTCCTTGAAGGCGGGCGTCGCGGCGATGCCGAAGGCGACGGCCTTGGCGGCCACCCCGTGGCAGAGCGGTCCGCCCTGGAGCCCCGGGAAGAGGCCGGAGTCGATCTTCTTCTGCCACTCCTCCTTGCAGAGGATGAAGCCCGAGCGCGGGCCGGCCAGCGACTTGTGCACCGTCGACGTGACGACGTCGGCGTACGGCACCGGGCTCGGATGCTCGCCGGCGGCGACGAGGCCGGAGATGTGCGCCATGTCGACCATGAAGAGCGCGCCGACCTCATCCGCGATCTCACGGAAGGCCGCGAAGTCGAGCGTGCGCGGGTAGGCGCTGGCGCCGGTGATGATCAGCTTCGGCTTGTGCTCGTGGGCGGCCCGGCGGACATCCTCCATGTCGATCGTGAAGGTCTCCGGCGAGACACCGTAGTGCACGAAGTTGTAGTACTTGCTCGACGAGTTGACGGGGTGGCCATGCGTGAGATGGCCGCCGTGGTCGAGGCGGAGCGCCAGCACGGTGTCGCCGGGGGTGAGCAGCGCGAGGTACGCGGCCATGTTGGCCTGCGCGCCGGCGTGCGGCTGGACGTTGGCGTGCTCGGCGCCGTAGAGGCTCTTGGCGCGCTCGATGGCCAGCGTCTCGATCTCGTCGACGACGTCACAGCCGCCGTAGTAGCGCTTGCCCGGATAGCCCTCGGCGTACTTGTTGGTGGCGACGCTGCCGACCGCTTCCATCACCGACGGCCACGTGAAGTTCTCCGAGGCGATCAGCTCGAGCTCGTCGCGCTGGCGCACCAGCTCGCGGTCGAGCAGGGCCGCGATCGCCGGGTCGACGGCTTCGAGTCCGGCGGTGCGGAGGGTGTCGAGGGAGAGATCGTTGATGGCCATGCGGCGGAGTGTACGCGGGGTACGGGTTCCGGCAAGCATCACCAGCGCCGGTCAATCCCCTGACGCAGTGTGCATCCCGCACATGGCGCTGGTGATGCTTGCCGGAACCCGTACCCCGCGTGCGACAAAGGGGTCAGACCCTTTCGTCGCATGGCTGCCCGTATCGATCCTCGGAGTAGCGGCACATCGGCAGCCATGCGACGAAAGGGTCTGACCCCTTTGTCGCACGCTCTCCCCCTCCACGCGCCGCCCCACAGGGGACCACGGGTCGCGACGGGCACGAGCAACCGCCTCGGCCGAACAGTGGGCGATGAGAGCTGCAGCCCCACCGCACGGAACGAGACTCAGCCCAGCCGCCCCGCCACGACCCGATCCACCCCCGCCAGATCGCGGTGGAACGCGACCTCGCCGAAGCCGGCCGCCTCGAGCAACTCCCGTACCGCCGCCGCCTGCTCATCCGAGTTCTCCAGCACGATCATCCCGCCCGGGTTGAGCAGCGCCGGCGCGTCCGCCACGAGCCGGCGGATCAGCTCGAGCCCATCGGGACCGGCATAGAGCGCGAGGTGCGGCTCGTGTCGCACGACGCCTGCCTCGGTGCGCGGATCGCCG
>CAJCBN010000035.1 GCA_903960645.1 uncultured Actinomycetes bacterium
GCTCCCCGTACGACGATCGACCCGGCAACTCCCGACGGCGCGGCGATCCCCATCGAGGAGCGGGCACCCGCCGAGCTCGGCGCGACGGTACCGGCCGACAGCCCCGTCGCGAATCCGGCCTTCGATGTGACACCCGCGGCGCTGATCGACTCGATCATCACCGAGGACGGCGTGTTCCGCAGGCCGTTCGCCTTCGACGCGTAGCGCGGCGCGCGGCGCGTGTAGGTGGCGCTCCTGCAGGCTGGGGTGCATGGACCCTCTGCGCCTGCTCGCCGACCAACGCTGTGCCGTCTGCGCGGCGCGTGGCGCTCTCCTCTGCCGCGCCTGCCGCGCGCTGCTGCCGTGGCTGCGCGGTCCCTTCTGCGCGCGCTGCGGCGAGCCGGACCCCCACGGTCGCGTGCGCTGCGACCGTTGTACGCAGCTCGGCTCAGGCATCGCGACGGCGCGCTCGGCCCTCGCGCACCACGGGGCCGGTGGCAGCCTCGTGCGCGCCTGGAAGGACGCGGCTCGGAACCCGGTGGCGGAGCTCGCCGCCTCCTGCATCGTGGCGGCAGTGCCCCGTCCCGCCGCCGAGCTGATCGTGCCGGTTCCGGCGGCGCGGGAGCGGGCGGACTGGCGCGGTGTCGACGGTCCGCACGCGCTGGCGATCCTGCTGGGCCGCGCCTGGCGGCTGCCGGTCGGGACCGGGGGACTCGAGCGCGTGGATGCCCGGCCGCAGCGGGGCCTGTCGGCGGCACAGCGACGGGTCAACGCCGCCCGGGCGATCGTCGGCAGCGGCCAGATCGAGGGACGCGCCATCCTCGTGGACGACGTGCTCACCACCGGTGCCACGGTACGGGCCGTCGCTCACCAGTTGCGGCGCGCCGGTGCCGAACGCGTCGACGTGGTCACGTTCGTCCGCGTTGCAACGATCCCGTAAAGACCCGCAGATGCTGTTGCACAACGCCGGCAGAGGAGTAAGGTGGGGCCATCGTCAGACGAGGAGGTGTCCCGGTGGAAGTCAGGGTGCACGCACGAAACGTCGATGTCCCGCCCGAGATCAGGGCAATGGCTGCGCGCAAGCTCGAGGCCGTTGCGCGGCTGTTGCCGCCTGATGCGACGGCGGACGTCGAGTTCTCCAAAGAGCGGAATCCGCGGATCAAGCAGCGGAATGTCGCCGAGATCACGATCATGGCGCGGGGGAAGGTCCTCCGCGCCAGGGCCGCTGGCACGGCCTTCAGCGACGCGATGGTGCACGCGGTGCGCAACGTCCGTCAGGAGGCCTCGGATCTCCATCACCGGCGGCGGGCTCACCCGCACCGAGGCCTGAAGGCCGCCTAGGGGCCCGCCCCAATCCGACCGCAGACGACGCCGTCGTCAGCCGAGGCCAAACGCCCCGGCTGACGGCGGCGTCGCTGTGTGCCGCTACTCCTTGAGCCCGAGGCGGGCGCGGCACGCGGCGCGGACGGCCGGCACGGGCGACTCGGTGAACCACTCGATCGCCCCGGGCTCGGGTGCCGGCGACCGCAGCAGCGCGTCGAAGGCGGCCAGGGCGCGCCCGGCATCGTCTTCTGCCGCCCAGCGCTCGATTTCATCGCGCCAGTCGTGCCATTGGGTGGCGAGTTCGCGCCGTAGGTAGGCCGTGCCGATCGCACGCCACGCGTCGCCATCCAGCGTCGGTTGCGCCGCCGTGAGGAAGCGAATGGCACCGCGCGTACCGAGCTCGCGCAGGAGCGGCGCGGCGGCCTCAGCCGGGCAGCGCCCGCCCTCGGACTCGGACTGGGGCAGACAGCGGCGCAGCACGGCATCGCGCAGGTCGGGATCGTCCTCGGCGACGAGCGCGAGCTCATGCGCGGCGTGCCAGAGCAGGATCGGCGCCTTGCGGTCGAGCAGCTCTTCGCCGATGGCACGCGCGACCTCGGCGAAGGTGACGTCGTCGGACAGCGCGGCCACCGTCGTCTCCGCAACCCACTCGTCGGCCACCATCACCCGTGCAGTGCCGGGGGCCAGCGTCTCCGTCGCGTCGGCGAGCTGGCCGATCAGGCGCCGCAGGCTGTCGAGGTCGAGAATCGGGATGTCGCCGGTGGTGGCGCTGAAGGCGTCGGGATCGATCACCGTGCGGCTGAGCCACAGCGCGAACGGCTCGGGATCGTCGTTGAGGATCGCGACCAGAGCCGCGGTGCCGCCGCGCGTGCCCAGCATCACGCGCTCGCCGGGACGGAGGATCGCGTCGAGCACGCTGTCTCCGGGCGCGAGCGTGACGACCGCCTCGAGCAGGGAGCGGCGTCCGGCGATCGCGGCGAGGGCATCTCCCGTCTCGGGGTCCAGCCGGAGCGCGTGCAGCAGGAGCTCGACCACGGCCGGCTCGGGCGCGTCCGCCGGGTAGGGCGGGAACAGCCGGATCAGCGCGCGCGCTGCGGTGCTGTCGAGATCCTCGAGTTCGCGCCGTTGGCGGTCGATCCGGCGCCCTGCCTCGAGCGTGGTGACATCGCCCGCCAGCCACGCCTCCAAGAGCGGGGTGATGGGGGACACCGGAGCGCTGGGAGAGGGATCACCGGACACGCCCGCCAACGGTAGTTGGCGGCCCCGTCTCAGGCGGCGCTCAGGCAGCGGATGGTAGGGTTCAAGCCATGGCGGACCTCTTCAACAAGCTCCTACGCGTCGGCGAAGGCAAGCGCCTCAAGGAACTGCAGCGCATCGTCAATGCGACGAACGCGCTGGCCGACGAGGCTGCGGCCCTCTCGGACGAGGGGCTGCGCGAGCGCTACGCCGAGCTGCGAACGCTGGTCCAGGCCGAGCTCGGCGAGCAGCCGACCAAGGATGAGATCCAGAGCGTCCTCGTCGATTTCGAGGCCGAGACCTACGCCCTGACGCGCGAGGCCGGTGCGCGAGCCATGAGCATGCGCCACTTCGACGTTCAGATCATCGGCGGTGCGTGTCTGCACCGCGGCTGGATCGCGGAGATGCGCACCGGTGAGGGCAAGACGCTCGTGGCCACGCTGCCGGTCTGCCTCAACGCGCTCGCCCAGCAGGGCATGCACCTGGTCACCGTCAACGACTACCTCGCCCGGCGCGACGCCGAGTGGATGTCGCCGATCTACGAGATGCTCGGCGTCTCGGTGGGCATCATCCAGGCCGGCATGGAGCCGGATGTCCGCCGCGCCCAGTACGCGGCCGACGTCACCTACGGCACCAACTCCGAATTCGGCTTCGACTACCTGCGCGATAACCTGGCCGTCGAGCTCGAGCACTGCGTGCAGCGCGGCCACGCGTACGCCGTGGTGGACGAGGTCGACTCGATCCTGATCGACGAGGCGCGCACGCCGCTGATCATCTCGGGCCAGCCCGAGGAGGCGCCGGAGACGTACTACGCCTTCGCGAAGATCGCCAAAGCGATGCGCGTGCCCGACGACTACGAGGTCGACGAGAAGCGCAAGACGGTGGCTCCCACCGAGGACGGCGTGCACAAGTTCGAGCAGGCGCTCGGCGTCGAGAACCTCTACGCACCCGGCAACGGCCAGATGGTCAACCACCTGGTGCAGTCGCTGAAGGCCGAGTCGCTGTTCAAGCGCGACATCGACTACGTCGTGATCGACGGCGAGGTCAAGATCGTCGACGAGTTCACCGGCCGCATCATGGAGGGGCGTCGCTGGAGCGAGGGGCTCCATCAGGCGATTGAGGCCAAGGAGGGCGTCCGTATCGAGGCGGAGAACATCACCGTCGCCACGGTCACCATCCAGAACTACTTCCGCATGTACGACAAGCTCGCCGGCATGACCGGCACGGCTGCGACGGAGGCGAACGAGTTCGCCGAGATCTACAAGCTCGAGGTCGTCTCGATCCCGACCAATCGCGCCAGTACGCGGCTCGATCGCGAGGATCTGATCTTCAAGACGAAGGGCGAGAAGTTCGACGCCGTCGCCGCGGATATCGCCGAGCGCCATACCTCCGGCCAGCCGGTGCTGGTCGGCACGATCGATATCGAGACGTCCGAGCATCTCAGCGCGCTGCTCAAGCGCCAGGGCATTCCGCACGACGTGCTGAACGCCAAGGAGCACGAGCGCGAGGGCGAGATCATCGTCAATGCCGGCCAGCGGGGTGCCGTCGTGATCGCGACCAACATGGCCGGCCGCGGCGTCGATATCAAGCTCGGCGAGGGCGTGCCCGATCTGGGTGGCCTCTACGTGCTCGGCACGGAACGTCACGAGTCCCGCCGGATCGACAATCAGCTGCGTGGCCGCTCCGGACGTCAGGGCGATCCGGGCGAGACACGGTTCTACCTGTCCGCCGAGGACGAGGTCGTGCGCCTGTTCGCCGGCGACCGCATCTACAACATCCTCGACAAGCTGGGCC
>CAJCBN010000036.1 GCA_903960645.1 uncultured Actinomycetes bacterium
CCGAGGAACCCGAAGCAGCGCCCGGGTTGCACCTCGAGCGAGATGCCGTCGAGCGCCGCGCGCGAGCCGAAGCGTCGCGACACGTCCTCACAGCGGATGATCGGATCGCTCACCGGGCGGATCCTGACAGGCCGGGTCCGCTGCGCCGTCTCAGGAGGCGGCGTCCGGCGGCTCGATCACGAACTCGGTGAGGCCCTTACCCTGCTCGATCTCCTGCAGGTCCTTCTCCGCGGTCTCGAGGTAGGCGCGCAGGGCCTGCTCCAGTCCCTTGCCGTCGCGCAGCAGCGCGATCGTGTCCTCGACGCTGAGTTCTGCCTCGCCGAGCTGCTCGGCGATCTCCTCGAGGCGGGCGAGGCCCTGCTCAAACGACACCTTCTGCGGCTCGCTCACTGGTCTGTCTCCGTCGCTTCGGGGTGAACGGTCTCGATCACCGCAGCGAGCGTAGCGCCCTGCAGCTCGATCGCGATGTGCTGGCCGGCCGTCAGGGTCGCGGCGTCGCGGACGAGCGCCCCGTCCGGCAGGCGCACGAGGGCAAAGCCGCGCTCGCGCCAGTCGCGGGCGCGGATCAGGCTGGTCGCGGCGACCACCGTTGCGGCCCGCAGCTCGAGCGCGTGGCGAACGCCTGCGGTCGCCAGGCCGAGCCGCTCGCGCGGCACGTCGAGCGAGGCGGGGCGGGGCAGGAGGGTGAGCGCCTGCTGGACGACGAGGGAGGCGCTGGCGATGCGCTCCCGCAGCGGCCCGGCGGCGAGTCCCGTGGCGTGCGACAGCGTTTGCCCGGCGAGGTCGAGCCGGCCCGTGCGGGCGAGTAGCGCGGCCTGTCCCGCCGGCCGCATCGCGGAGCGCTCGACACGCCCGCCGGCCTCGGTCAGTCGGGCAGCAGCGTACCCGAGCGCGTCGGCGGCGCGGCGGTCGATGCGCTCGCGCAGCTCGGCCGCACTCGGCACCACGTGCTCGGCGGCTCGGGCGGGTACCTCGGCGGCGGCGCTGGCGACCTCGTCGCAGTTCGGCCGCTGCTTGGTATGGCCAATCGACGTGACGACCGGCGTGCCGAGCGCTGAGATCGCGCGGCACAGCGCCTCGTCGGAGAACGGCAGCAGGTCCTCGACGCTGCCGCCGCCGCGGGCGAGGATGATCACATCGACGTCGGGCAGCGCGGCGAGCGTGCCGAGTGCCGCGATGATGTCGTTGACGGCACCGACGCCCTGCACGAGCGAATGGCAGACGGTGATCCGGGTGGGCGGGAAGCGATCGCGCAGCGAGCGGATGACGTCGGCCTCAGCGTCCGAGTCGCGTCCGGTGACGAGCCCGACGCGGCGCGGGAAGCGGGGCAGCGGGAGCTTGCGCTCCGGATCGGTCAGCCCCTCGGCTCGCAATCGCTCGCGGACGTCGAGCACGCGCTGGAGCAGCTCACCCTCGCCGGCCCCGCGGATGGCATCGCACTCGAGGGAGACGCTGCCGCCCTTGGCGTAGGTGCGCACGCGCCGGTAGCGCGCTTGGATCAGCTGTCCCTCGCGCGGCAGCTCAATGATCTTCGCGGCGGCATCGGCCCAGATCACGCAGGAGATACGCGCCTCGCCGTCGGTCAGATCGATGTAGACGTGGCCCGAGCCCGCGCGGGTGCAGCGCTGGACCTCGCCCTCGACGATTCCACCGCCCAGTTCCTTGAAGGCGCCCTCAATGCGGCGCCAGATCTCGCTCGGCGACTCCGCGACCGTCTCGACGGGGCGGGCCTCCACGCGGCTACTGAACCGACTGGATCGCTTCGGTGATCGCGGCGATGTCGGGCAGCGAGCCGCTCAGGATCTCGATGCCGTTGGGACCCTCGACGATGAACGACGGCGTGCCACTGAAGTTCTCCTGCGCGGCGATGACCTGCACGTCCTGCACCTCCGGCGTCCACAGGGCCTCGTCCTGGCGGTCCTTCTGGAACTGCGCGAGATCCAGGCCGAGCGCCTCGGCGATGCCGTCGCAGTACGCCGGCGTGGCGTACTCGGTTGCCTCATCCTGCTGGTTGAGGAACCAGAGATCCTGATACTGGAACAGCTGGTTCTGCTGCTGCGCGGCGATCGCGCACTGCGTGGCGCTGACGGAGTCGGGCCCGAGGATCGGCCAGTTGCGGTAGACGTACTTGGCCTTGCCGGGCTTCACGAAGGTGCCGATCATCTGCTTGCCGGTCTCTTCGGCGAAGGCCTTGCAGACGGGGCAGCGCAGGTCCGCGAACTCGGTGACCGTGACGGGCGCATTCGGGTCGCCGAGCGTGTTGCCGTTCTGGGGGACGCCGGCGAAGAAGTCCTGCACCTGCTTGGTGCCCTTGAGCTTGCCCGCTTCGACCTCGGCCGCGTTGGCGCCGTCATCGGCGGTGCCGCCGCGCTGGGACAGCGCGATCAGGCCGCCGGCCACGACCACTGCGGCCACGATGCCGATGATCAGGATCAGCCGGAGGTTGCGCTTCGACCCACCGGCGCTCTTCTGGGGGCCCTTCTTGGGCGGGGGCGGGGTCTTTGCCTTGTCAGCCATCGGTAATCCTCGTCGTCGCGTGCGGACGCATCCTAGCGGGAGGTTGCCCCGGCTGGCCGGATCGTAGGCCGACCCACCGCGGTTGGTCGGTCGCTACGCGATGGTGACGTCGTCGCACAGGTAGACATCCTGGATCGCGTTGAGGAGCGCGATGCCCTCGTGACGCGGTCGCTGGAACGCCTTGCGGCCCGAGATCATGCCCATGCCGCCGGCCCGCTTGTTGACGACCGCGGTGGAGACGGCGTCGTGCAGGTCGTTGTCGCCCGAGGCACCGCCGGAGTTGATCAGGCCGGCGCGGCCCATGTAACAGCCGGCGACCTGGTAGCGGGTCATGTCGATCGGATGATCAGACATGAGGTTCTCGTAGACACGCTTGTCGGTCTTGCCGAACTTGAGGTCGAGGAAGCCGGGGGCGGCCGTCTCCGGCGCCTTCTGCTTGATGATGTCGGCCTGAATCGTGACGCCGAGGTGGTTGGCCTGGCTCGTCAGGTCGGCGGCCGTGTGGTAATCGGGTCCGCCGTCCTTCGGCGAGAACGCCGAGTTGCGGAGGTAGCACCACAGCACCGTTGCCATGCCCAGCTCGTGCGCGGCCTGGAAGGCGTCGGAGACCTCCATCAGCTGGCGCTTGGACTCCTCGGAGCCGAAGTAGATCGTGGCGCCGACGGAGGTCGCGCCCAGCTCGTAGGCCTGCTGCACGGACGCGAACATGATCTGGTCGTAGCCGTTCGGGTAGCTGAGGAACTCGTTGTGGTTCAGCTTCAGCATGAAGGGAATGCGATGCGCGTAGCGGCGCGACACCGAGCCGAGCACGCCGAGCGTCGAGGCGACGGCGTTGCAGCCGCCCTCGATCGCCAGCTCGACGATGTTGGCGGGATCGAAGTACTCGGGGTTCTTCGCAAACGATGCGCCGGCCGAGTGCTCGATGCCCTGATCGACGGGCAGGATCGACAGGTAGCCCGTGCCGGCGAGGCGGCCGTGGTTGTACATGGCCTGCAGGCTCTTGAGCACCGGGTTCGGGCGGTCGGTATCGCGCATGACGCGGTCGACGAAGTCCGAACCGGGCAGGTGCAGGTGCGCCTTGTCGATCGTCGTGCACGTATGCCCGAGGAGATAATCGGCCTTGTCGCCGAGGATCTCGGTGATTCCATCGATGCCCGCTGCAGCCACGTTCCTAGCCTCCATTGAGATAGGCGGACAATACCGGGTCGCCCCACCATCCGCGCACGCAGGTGCCAACGCGACCACCTGTTCTGTCTGCACGCCGGTACAACGGGTGCGGCGGGAACGCCGCTCCATGGAGGCGCGATGGTCGACGTCCGGCTGGACAGCGCGGCGCCTACGAGCGTTGGGGAGGGGTGGTCATAGGACAGAGGGGCCAGACCCCTCTGTCTGACCAAAGGGGTCTGGCCCCTTTGTGTGATCAAAGGGGTCTGGCCCCTTTGTGTGATCAAGGGGGTCTGGCCCCTCTGTCACCTCCGGCGAACGCCTGCGCGCTGCG
>CAJCBN010000037.1 GCA_903960645.1 uncultured Actinomycetes bacterium
CCGCGCAGATGGCCGAGGCGCGCCCCGCGGGCGTGTTCCTGATGGCGCAGTCGAATGCCGGTCTGCCGAAGCTCGTCGGCGACGAGTTTCTCTACGACGGCTCGCCCGAAGTGATGGCGGAGTGGGCGACGGACATGCGCGCGTTGGGCATCGACGTGATCGGCGCGTGCTGCGGCTCGACGCCTGAGCACATCGCCGCCATGCGCGACATCGTCACGGCCTAGCGGACTACGGCATCTCGCTAAGCCAGCGCGCGAGCCGGGTGCGCCGCGTCGCCGGTGGCTCGAGCAGCGCGGCATCCTCGGCGCTGAGCCCAAGGTGCGCGCGCGGCAGCCGCAGCGCCGACGGGGCGTGGCGCGGGCGCGGTCCGAGCGGATCGTCGCCCGTGTCGATGATGGTCGGTACGCCGTACGTCTCGGTCAGCATCGGCGCGAGCTCCTCGGCGGGCACGGCACGCAGCTGGCCGCTCTCCCAGCTGAAGACAAAGCAGAGGCCGTCGGTGGTGGCGGCGTGCACGCGCAGCGCGTGCGGATAGGCGCGACTGGCCCGCCAGCCGCGGTCGTGGCGCAGTACGTCGCCCCACAGGGAGACGGAGCCCGACACGGCGCGCAGGCCGCGCGTGTCGGCGGCGTCGAGCAGCATCGTCCCCTCGGAGGCCCAGGCGTGGACGCCGCAGGTGCAGCCCTCGGCGGGTGCGTCGTGCCCGCGCGGCGCGTGGGCGACGGGACGCAGGGCCAGCGGCGACGACCAGTCGCCGATGCCACAGCGCGCGGTCGCAGGACGCCCGGGCTCCCAGACGGAGCGGCGGAACGGCGAGCACAGGCGCGGCTCGCCGGAGGGGTGGACGCGGACCGTCCAGGAGCGGTGGCCGATAATCGGCTCGACGAGGTCGGGGACGACGAAGTCGTGCTCGGTCATGCCGGGACGGGCTCGGCGTCGGGCTCGCGTGCCGGCTCGGGCCGCGGCTCCGGCATGCGCTCGGGCGCGGGCGTCTCTTGCGGGATCGGCGATGTCGCCGGCTCCACGATGATGCGCTCATGCTCCTCGCCGATGTCCATGCGGGAAGCCTAGGATAGATCTAGCGGTCGAGCACGCTCGGTGGGATGAGAATCGCACCCTCGCGAGGGTCACCCATCGGCGGCGTCTGAAGGGTTATCTCGAGATCATCGCAGCGGGAGAGGATGATCGCCGAGGCAGCGGCGTCGAAAGCGTCTTCCGATTGGATTGCTCGTTCGGCGAGTACGTCGTTGATCTCTGCGTTGACATCGAACCACGCGCGGCATGCCTCTGGCGATGACTTGACGACGGAACCTGTGAGAACCCGAGGCCAGATCTCAGCCACCACGTGATTGGTTGGTCGGTCGAACGGCCAGATTGACCAACCGGCCTCGCTCAGGGTGGGGAGAAAGGGAATGCCGCGCAGTGTGCCCGTGCCGACCGCGCCGGCACCGCCGATCTGGAACACGCTCTTGGGAACGATTCCTTCGACGTTCAAGCCCTGCTCGCAACCGCGCAGTTGCGTTTCGTCGCCCCGTTTTTTGCCCGGGCGCCCCCAAAAAGGCGCGGGGCAGTCGGCCAGCCAAGTCTCACCCTCTGCAGTGACGAGCGTCCACGCCGCGTCGACAGTTGCACAGCCGTGCGCGTCAAGGAACCAGGACGGAAATGAGAATCCGAAATCGATGCCGGTGACGCATGACGGTACCTGCTCACGGCGCTCGCAGACCCAAGCGATCGTCTCGGCGCGCGTGCGGCCACTTTCGAGAGACTGCAACTCGCCGTCAACCGCCTCGGCGATCCAGAGTTTTCTTCGCTCGTTAGAGACAGCGCCGGACCAATCGATTGCAAGCACGCGTGGCATGGCGCGAGTCTCGCAGATCCGCGCCCGAGGCCTCGTCCGCGAGAATGAACGCGTGCTGGCGCCCTTTCCCGGAGTCGAGGACGTTGCGGACCCGCCGCGCCTGCGCACGGCGCCGCGGCCGTTCGCGCTGGGCCAGCCGATCACCGGTCCGGCCAAGCGCGTGGCCGCACTGCGGGCGCTCGGGGTCGAGACGCGCGGCGATCTGATCGAGGAGTTGCCGTTCCGCTTCGAGGACCTGACGGCCCAGCAGACGATCGCCGAGGCGATCCACGGCGGCGAGGAGGAGGTGACGGTGATCGGTCGGATCGGCTCGATCACGGAGCGCCCGACGCGGCGGCGCGGTCTGCGGATCCTCCAGACGCGGCTCTCCGATCCGACGGGCGAGATTGCGTTGACGTGGTTCAACCAACGGCACCTCGCGCGGACGCTCGAGCCGGGCACGCGGCTGGTGGCGCGCGGTGCGCTGAAGGTCGGCGCGCGCGGGGCAGAGCTGACCGTGCGCAGCCACGAGGTGCTGGACGGGCCGGACGACGCGACGGTCGGGCCGGGGTTGATTCCCGTCTACCACGCGTCGAGCCAGATCTCGACGGGCGTCCTGCGCGGTCTGGTCGGCGAGG
>CAJCBN010000038.1 GCA_903960645.1 uncultured Actinomycetes bacterium
CGTCCGCCCCGTCGCAGGACCGGCGCTCGCCCTAGATGTTCTGCCTAGTTGCCTGTGAGACGGGGCGATGGTGGCTGGGTGTCGAGGTGCCGCTCGGGTCTGGATGCGACTAAGGGGTCAGACCCTTTCGTCGCATTGACCGCCGTAGACACCCGAGCTAACCACAGGCACCCGAGCGGTAATGCGACGAAAGGGTCTGACCCCTTAGTCGCATCCAGACCCGAGCGGCACCTCGACACCCAACCACCATCGCCTCGTCTCACAGGCAACTAGGCAGAACATCTAGGGCGAGCGCCGGTCCTGCGACGGGGCGGACGGGTGCGTCCGTCGGTGGGGCGAAGTGGGGGGAGCGACGCTGTGGCTGTCACAAAGTGCGACGCGGTTGCGTCCGCTGTCGACCTGATTTCCGCATAGCCGAGCCGAATCGAACGTATGTTCGTGTGGAGGGTAGGAGTTGCAAGGTGGAGCGTAGTGGGGTAAAGTGGGGCAACTTGGTACAGAGGGGTATCCGCACTGGGACCCCCGACCACCACGGAAACGACCACCATGCTGCTTGGCGAATACGCACAGAAGCTCGACGAGAAGAACCGGGTAACGGTTCCCTCGCGGCTGCGTGAGCCGTTCGCCGACGGCCTGTTCGTGACTCGCGGCCTCGACGGCTGCGTCGCGATCTACGCCCGTGACGGCTGGGATGCGTTCGTGGAGCAGCAGATCAGCCGCCTCGATCCGTTCACCCGCGAGGGACGCCAGATGGAGCGCTATCTGTTCGGCGGCGCGGTGGAGGCCGAGCTCGACCGGCAGGGCCGTGTGGCCGTGCCGGCGCCGCTCATGCAGCACGCCGAGCTGACCCGCGAGATCGTCGTCGTCGGCGTCCGTGACCGGCTGGAGATCTGGGATCGCGGGGCCTGGGAACGTGGCCTCGCCGAATTGGAAGGGAGCGCCGAGAATGTCGCAGAGCGCCTGGTCCGTGATGCCCGCTAACGCCGCGATCCACGATCCCGTGCTCGCGCACGAGGTCGTCGCGCTGCTTGACGTGGCGCCCGGCATGACCGTCGTCGACGGCACGTTCGGTGCCGGCGGCCACGCCTCGATGCTGTCCGAGGTGATGAACGGCCGCGGCGCGTACGTCGCGATCGACCGCGACCCGTCCGTCGAGAACCGCGCCCGCTCGTTCCGCGCCTCGCACCCCGACATGGCCGTGCGCCTGCTCAAGCGCGACTTCGTCGACGGCTTCCGCTCGCTCGCCATCGAGGGCGTGCAGGCCGACGCGATCCTGCTGGATCTTGGTGTCTCCTCCATGCAGATCGACCAGCCGGAGCGCGGCTTCTCCTACGCCGTCGACGCACCGCTCGACATGCGTATGGACCCGCGCGACGGCCGGACCGCCGCGGACCTGCTCGCCGACCTGCCCGAGCGCGAGCTCAGCGACATCTTCAGCCGCTACGGCGAGGAGCGCTACAGCCGCCAGATCGCACGCGCCATCTGCCGCCGCCGCATGTCGCAGCCCTACGAGCGCAGCGCCGACCTCGTCGACACGATCCGTCACGCCATCCCGACGCCCGCGCAGTTCGGCTCGGGGCACCCCGCGAAGCGCGTCTTCCAGGCCCTGCGCATCGCCGTCAACGACGAGCTGACGATGGTGGAGGAAGGCCTCGCAGCCGCCATGGAGATCCTCAAGCCCGGGGGCCGCATCGCGGTCATCTCGTTCCACTCGCTCGAGGACCGCATCGTCAAGGATTTCTTCCGCGCCGCCGCGGCACCGTGCATCTGCCCGCCCGACCTGCCGATCTGCGGCTGCGGTCGCGTGCCGACCCTGCGTGTCCTCACCCCGCGCGTGATCCGCCCCGGCACGGCCGAGCTGGACCGCAATCCGCGGGCCGCCTCGTCGCGCCTGCGCGTCGCCGAGCGTACGGACGCCCCGCTGCCGAAGGACGCCGCCTGATGGCCGTCGCGATCCCGCGCCCGACGCCCGTCAAGCCGCGTCGTCGCCCTGCTGCCGCGCCGCGTCCGCGGCCCGTTGGCGGCACCCGCACCCGCCCGCCCGCCACCGGCGCCGCGGCGCTCAAGGGCAAGGCGAAGATCCATCGCAGCCAGTCCCGCGCCGCCGTTGGCGGTCGCCTTGCGCCCTTCCGGATCGCAGCCGTGATCGCGCTGATCGGGGTGATCCTGTCGATGATCGTCTACCTGCACGTCTCCTCGCTGCGCGCCACGATGCAGGCGGGCGAGCTGCGCGCTCAGGTGGAGCAGACGCAGAACGACGCCGCCAACGTCCAGGCCCAGACCGAGCAGCGCCTCGCGGACGGACGGGTTGAGCGGGCCGCAGCTGCGTACGGCATGGTGATGGTCCCGTCGGAGGCGATGCAGGCGTTGAAGGTCCGGATTCCCGAGGCGCTGCAGACGAGCTGACGTGGCGACGCGCACCGCTCCCCCTCGCACACCGCGCCGCCGGAGCCGTGCCCCGCACGTTCCCCCGCCCGACCGGCGCATCCGCTGGCTCCTGATCGCGGCCGGCGTCTTTCTCGTCATCGTCCTTGGCCGCGCCGTGCAGATGCAGGTCGTCGATGGCGGCTTCTACGAGAGCCGCGCCAGCGGCCAGCACCGCGACGAAGTGGTGATCCCCGCCCAGCGCGGCGCGATCCTCGACCGCGATGGCTATCGCCTGGCCCTGACGGAGGAGGCGAGCACGATCGGCGCCACGCCGTCGCTGATCAAGGACAAGGCACGGGTCGTGGCCGCGGTTGCCGAGGCCAGCGGCGAGTCGCCCGACACCATCCTTGAGCGCCTCAACGCCACCGGCGTCCTGCACGTCGATCTCGCCCGCCAGGTGCCCGAGGCGCGGGCCAAGCGCGTGGCCGCATTGGACCTGGACGGCGTCGACTTCGCTCCCGAGCAGCGCCGGGTCTACCCGAGCGCGATCGCCGCGCCGCTGATCGGCGTCACAGACGTGGGCGGCACGGGGCTGGCTGGGCTCGAGCTGCAGTACGACGAGGTCCTGCGCGGTGAGGACGGCCTTGAGGTACGCACCGATGATCCGGCTGGCAACGCGATCCGCGTGGCGCGGGTCCAGGAGATGCAGCCGGGGCGGACGATCAGCACGGGTATCGATCGCCAGGTCCAGACCGAGGCCGAGGCGATCGCGGCGCAGACGCGTACGTCGTTCCGCGCCCGGGCCGTCACGGCCATCGTGCTCGAGCCGCGCACCGGCGAGATTCTCGCCATGGCCTCCGCGCCGGCACCCAAGGGCGGCGATTTCCGCTCGGGCACGGCCGACCAGTTGCGCCTGCGCGGCATCACCGACGTCTACGAGCCGGGCTCGACCTTCAAGGCGGTCACGGTCGGCGCAGGGCTCGCGACCGGTCGCATCAAGCCGACGACCCGCGTGGAGGTCGGCAACAGCTGGCAGCTCTACGACGGCACGCTGCGCGACACGCATCCGGAGCCCGGCGTCAAGACGGCGACCGAGGCGCTGCGGATCTCGTCGAACATCGGCATCGCCAAGCTCGCCTACGAGCACCTCTCCTCGTCCGGCAACCCAGACAGCGTGCTCTCGCAGTGGATCGACCGCTTCGGGTTCGGAGCACCGACCGGGATCGACCTGCCCGGCGAGGTGCCCGGCATCGTCCCTGAGTACGGCCAGTGGTCCGGCACGTCGCCGCTCAACATCCCGATCGGGCACGGCATCGCCGCGACGCCGATCCAGATCGCGCAGCTGTACGCCACCATCGCGAACGACGGCGTCCAGATCACGCCGCACGTGGTCACCCGCATCGACGGGCAGGGCCCGGTCGAGGCGACGCGCACGCGCATCATGCCCGCCCGCGCCGCGCGGACGCTCGCCCAGATGCTGGAGGGCGTCGTCTCCGACAACGGCACGGGCTCGGCGGCGGCGATCCCGGGCTACTCGGTGGCGGGCAAGACGGGCACGACGAAGAAGATCGATCGTGATGGCACCTACTCCGACTCGCGCTACCTCTCCTGGTTCGTCGGCTTCGCCCCGGTGGCGAACCCGCGGGTGCTGACGCTGATCATGGTCGACGAGCCGAAGGGCGGGCAGTACTACGGCGGCGAGGTGGCTGGCCCGGCCTTCGCCAAGCTGACGGCCCGCGCGTTGACGTCGCTCGGCGCACCAATGGATCGGCCCGCCGAGGCCGGCACGGAGTGAGTCCGGGCCGTGACGGCCGCGATGCCGCGGACTAGAGTTCGACCCGTGCTGCTCTCGGACCTCCTCGGTCCCGTTCCCACCCGGGCGACGACGCTCCCGATCGCCGGACTCGACGTGCGCGATCTCGCGTACGACTCGCGCCGTGTGCAGGACGGGACGCTCTTCTTCTGCGTGCCGGGTGCCGTGGCGGACGGGCACGACCATGCCGCCGCGGCGGTTGCCGCCGGGGCCTGCGCGCTCGTCGTCGAACGAGAGCTGCCGCTGCCCGTCCCGCAGATCGTGGTGGACTCGTGTCGGGCC
>CAJCBN010000039.1 GCA_903960645.1 uncultured Actinomycetes bacterium
CGCACCGGCGGCCGCCAGGATCCCGAGCAGCGGCACGCGGAACACGATCAGTCCGCTCGCGCAGACGATCAAGAGGCTGAGCGCGATCAGCCGGACGCCGACCACGGCGTCGAGCTCGCCGACCGCATCGGCCGGGAAGATTATCCGCACCCATGCCGTGCCGGTGTTGCGGAGGACATCCGCCGCCTGATCCAGATAGCCGCCCGCGCCGAGGTAGCCGTCGCGGCCACGCACATCCTCGCGCCAGGGCCACGCCCCGCTGCGGTCGCCAACCACCAGCGCCACGCCGATCAGGGTGGCCACCACGACGGCGACGAGGCGGAGCGCGCGCGGCCGCAGCGCCCGCAGCAGCCAGGCGACGGCCCCCACGCCGACGACCGCCACGACCAGGCCGGGCCAAGGCAGGGCAGGCTCGACGAGCAGCCGCAGGTATCCCACCACCCAACCAGCGCAGAGCAGGTAGAGCAGCGTGGGCACGATCGCCTGACGCACGGTGGACGCCATCATGCGAGCGCTCCCGCGGGCTCGACGGACGCAGCACCGATGGCGGACACCTCGACGTTCGTACCCGCCAGAGCGTCCCACGCCCCGTCGACGGCCGTGTCTGTGCGCACGACCCGCACGGGGACGTACGCGGACTCGCGGGCGAGGAGGGCCCCCAGCGCGGGGGATGTCGACGCGGTCAAGAGGGTAAGAGCAGCGCCGGCGAGCAGTGATCGGTCGCGCAGGACGACCTCGGCCAGCGGCGCGTCGCGGTCGGCCTGCGCCCCGGCCAGGGCATCCATGGCCGCGAACCACGACCCGCTGCCACCGTCGAGCGCGATGCGCTGCGTCGTGGCGCCGGCCAGGACGAGCGTGGCCTTCTGCCCGCTGCCTGCCACCCCGCGCACCAGGGTCGCCGCCGCCCGCATCATCGCGTCGACCCGCTCACGCTCGCCGCCGAGCAGAGCACGGTCGAGATCGACCACGAGCGTGAGCTCGGACCGTGCCGTGTCATCCATCTCGCGCACCATCAGCCGCCCGGTCCGCGCCGATGTCTTCCAATCGACGCGCCGCAGCGACTCGCCCTCTTGGTGTTCACGAATGCCGTGCAGGTCGTAGCCGACCGGCTGGGCGCGGCGGGCCGCCCGGCCGAGCTCGCCGTCCCCGGCCGCAGCGCCCCCCGCCGACTCCGGATCCACCCATGCGGGCCAGACGATCACCGTCGCCGCACCGGCCAACGCGCGATCCGCACGGACGAACCCGAACGGATCGCCGAGCGCCAGCTCCCCGTTGCGTACGGGGTGCACGCCCCGCGGCAGGGCCGGCACGTCGATCACCCCCGTCTGTACGCCGTCACCGGCGCGGTGCAGCGGCGCGGTGACGTCGCTCGTGCCGATGCGCAGCTGCAGCCGGCCGCTGCTCGGCGCGGCGCCCTCTACCTCGGCCGTGCCCGTAAACGGCACACCCTCCTGTGGACGCGTCGGGGCGAACGTCAGCGTCAGGCGCAGATGCGCATGGCGGTGGCGCCGGAGGATCGCCACGGCGCCGAGCGGGCCGAGCACGAGCGCAAGGGCCAGGGGCACCAACGCCACCGCACCGAATCCGACCGCGACGCCATACGCGACGATCCCGCCGGCCAGCGCAGCCCATCCGCGGCGCGTCAGCATGGCTACATCGGCACCGGCGTGCGCGCCACCAGCTCGTCAACGATCCCCGCCGCCCCGTCACCGGCGGCGCGGGCCGCGCCGGCCAGCTGCAGCCGGTGCGCAAGCACGGGCACCGCCACGGCGCGCACGTCATCGGGAGTGACGAACAGCCGCCCTTCCAGCAGGGCGCGCGCCCGCGCCACGCGCATCAGCGCAACGCCGGCCCGAGGGCTGGCGCCGAGCGCCAGCCGCGCATCGTCGCGTGTCCGCTCGAGAATCGAGACGGCATAGCCGTTGACCGCGGGCTCAACGTGGAGCGCACGTGCCGCGGCGATCGCGTCACGCACGTCGGCGACCGTGGCGACGGGCTCGATCGCGGCAACGGGATCGCCCGCCCCCTGCTCGGCGAGCAGGCGCTCCTCGTCCTCGCGCGTCGGATAGCCCATGCGTACGACCATCGCGA
>CAJCBN010000040.1 GCA_903960645.1 uncultured Actinomycetes bacterium
CTCGCTCGCCGGCTCGGCGGTACGCCTCCGCTCGATCCCGCGTCGCTGCCTGCCGACGCGGCGGGCGCGCTGGCCGCGATCAACGTCTGGGCCGGCGCCGGCGCAGCCAATTGGCGGACGGAGCTGACCCGCTGGTTTGAGGCCCATGCCCCGGTCCTGCTCGTGCCGGACCCCGAGCTCAATGGCATTCTGCGGCGCGCCGCCAAGGCCGGCACGCACCTTGCCGTCGCGAGCGCGCTGCCGGCCATTCCCCTGGATCTCGAGCTGCAGCAGCTCGGCTGCGCCCGGGCGTTCCACGCCGCGTGTGCCGGCGACGGCTCGCTGGACGACGCGATCAGCGCCGCGCAGGCCGCGCTGGGCGGGCACGACACGCCGATGGCGCGCACGCGGGCCGATGTGGTCGCTGCGCTCGGCGCCTGATCAGCTCAGCGACAGGCCAATCACCGCGAGGACGATCAGACCGATACCAAGGTATTGGAGGCCACGGAGGCGCTCCTTCAGCACCACGACGCCGATCAGTGCCGCCACGGTGCCGTACTGGCCCGTCAGCACTGCGGCCTGCGCGACGCCGTAGACCGACGCCTTGAGGTACAGCGTGAAGCCCGCCACCTCGCCGACGCCGGCGACGAGGGCCAGCCAGAGCGCCTTACGGTCGCCGATCACCAACTGGAGCCGGACCGCCAGCGGAGCGGTCACCACCAGCACCCCGACCATGCGGGTACAGGCCACGAGCCAGGAGTCGCCGATGTCATCTTGGACCTGGCTGCCGGCCCACAGCTGAAGGCCCCACAACACGGCGGCGCCGGCTCCGCAGAGGGCGGCGACGCGTTGATTGGAATAGGCCGCGCCGGGTTCCGCGGTCGTGCCCTTGGCGGCCAGGAATGCGCCCACGACGGCCAGGGTCAGGGCCACGACGGCGAGCGCCTTCACAGGTTCGCCGGTGGCGATCGCGAGCACGGCGCCGACGCCGCCGTACGTCGCGGAGATCGGCGAGACGACGCTGATGCTCCCGTACCGCACACCGGCGTAGACGAAGACAAGCCCACCCAGCATGCACGCCGCGATCAGCAGGATCCACAGGGCCATGCGCACGTCGATGCGATCCGGCGTGCCCGACCAGACGGCGAGCGGCACGGCGGCCAGCATGCTCAGCGCCATGGTCCACGCGATCGCCCGTGTCGCCCCGAGCCGACGGGCCGCGAGGCTCCCGGTCACGCCGGCGACGCCCCACACCAGCGCCGAGAGGAGGCCGAGCAGCAGCCCCATCAGACGGATCCCGAGATCGACAGCACGATGACGCCGGTCACGACGGCCGCAATGCCGCCGAGCTGCAGTCGGGACAGCCGCTCCTTGAGCAGCAGCCAGCTGATCAGGGTCGCGACGGTGGCGTACTGGGTCGCGACGACGGCGGCGATGCCCACGTTGGTCTCCGCACCCCACAGAAAGCCCAGGAACCCGGCGGACTCGAGCGCGCCAGCAAACAGACCGAAGAAGACAGCGGGCCGGGCGGCGCTGAAGCGTCCGCGGAGCAGTTGGGGCAGGGCCATGGTGAGAATGCCGAGCCAGCGGGCGCCCATTACGACCCAGGGCGCACCGACACGGCTGGCGACGTCACCTGAGAGGTACAGGGACGCACCGAAGATGCCGGCCGCCACCGCTGCGTTGACGCCGGCCGCGCGGTTGTCGCGCACCATCTCGTCGGAGTC
>CAJCBN010000041.1 GCA_903960645.1 uncultured Actinomycetes bacterium
CCCCGCAGTCTCTGCGACCATGCCCGTACCGATGACGCGTAGTCCCGACCCAGACCCGCACGGGCTCTCGCCGCAGACGCGCGAGGCGCTCGTCGCGCTGCCGCAGAACAACGTCTTCCGCGCGCTCGCCCATGCCGATGCCGCGTTCCCGCCGCTGATGGAGCTGACGGCGAGTCTTTGGAACGACGCCGTGCTCGACCAGCGCCAGCGCGAACTCGCCATCCTGCGCACCGCGCGCCTCGTCGACTCCGCCTACGAGTGGATGCACCACGTCGAGGTGGCCCGCATGGTTGGCATCACGGAGGCGGAACTCAACGCGATCGACGTCGGACGGCTCGAGCTGGCGCCGTTCTCCGAGCCCGATCGTCTCCTGCTCGAGGCCGTTCCGCAGATCCTTGCGCACCGCCGCTCCGACGACCGTGCGTTCGCCGCGCTGCGGGCGGCCTTCAGCCTGCGCGAGCTCGTGGAGCTGCACCTGATCGTCGGCCTCTACGCAACGATCGCGGGCGTCGTCGCCGACTTCGACGTCGAGCTGGAGCCCCGTTCGGGTGCCTTCGAGTTACAGCACGACGACCGCGGTCCGCGGCTCGGCGGCTAGACCGCGCGCGTAAGTTGCTCGACCGCGTCGCCGCGGCCGATCAGGATCTCGCTCGTCATCGACGGCGGGAACAGCCCGTGCTCAACGACGCCGGGCACGCTGCCCAGCCAGGCAGCGAGGTTGGCGGGGTCGCTGATATCGCCCTGGTAGTCGGCGATCACGTTGCCATCAGGGCTGTCGGGCACGCCACGCAGCGTCACATCGCCGAGCAGCCGCAGCGTATTGGCGAGGCCGTACTTGAGCAGCTCGAGCGGGACCGGCGCGTGGAGACCGTCAACGGTCTTCGACGAGTCGGCGATCACGACGAAGCGATCCGCCATCGACGCGACGATCTTCTCTCGGGTGTGTGCGGCACCGCCGCCCTTGACGATCCACCAATCGGGTGCGATCTGGTCGGCGCCATCGATCGCGAGGTCGAGGTGGTCGATTTCGGCAGCGTTCGCGACCTTCATGCCGAGCGCACGCGCGGCGTCTTCCGTGCGTACTGAGGTGGCGACGCAGGTAATGTCGAGTCCGCGCGCGGCGATCGCCGGCAGCAAGAACGCAACGGTCGAACCCGTCCCGAGACCGACACGCATGCCGTCCTCGACGAGCAGCGCCGCGGCTTCGGCGGCGACGCGCTTCTCGGTGTCCTGATCCATGCTCGAAAGGTTACGCCGGATGGGCAGCGGTGTCGGCGAGGATCACCGATGCCGGCGCGGTCACGCGGCCGGCTGGGATCGACGGGTCGCCGGCCAACAGCTGCCGCAGCGGCTCGCGCTTATCGTCGCCGGTCAGCAGCCACAGGAGACAGCGGCACTTGGCGAGCTCCGGGTACGTCATCGACATGCGATGCGTGCCCTGGTACTCGCCGCCCGTCACCGCCACCAATTGGTCCGTGACCTCGAGAATCGGATCGCCGGGTACCAGCGAGGCCGTGTGACCGTCGGGGCCGAGGCCGAGATGGATCAGGTCGATCGTCGTCGGCAGGTCGCCCGCGTAGGCGCGCGCGCCGGCTGCCGGGTCGAGATCGTTGACGGGCATCGGGTGGATCTGCACCGGCAGCTGGGGGCCGAGGCTCTCGCGCAGATGCGTGAGGTTGCGCAGCGGGTCGCCCTCGGGCGCGATGCGCTCGTCGACCTGGTACAGCTCGACCGATTCCCACGGCATCTCGAGCTCGGCCAGATCGGCGAACATCGCCCACGGCGAGCGGCCGCCGCTGACGGCCATCGAGAACACGCCACGCTCGGCGACCGCGGCGCGCGCGGCCTTCGCCACGTACGCCGCCGCCGCCTTCGAGACCGCCGCTGCATCGGGCAGGACGATCAGCTCGTGCTGCATCAGGCCTTCTTCTCGTCGTGCCCGCCGAACTCGTTGCGCATGGCCGACTGGACCTTGCCGGAGAACTGGCCGAGGCCACGCGACTCGAAGCGCTCGATCAGGGAGGCCGTGATGACCGGAGCCGGCACGCCCTCCTCGATCGCCGCGATCGTCGTCCAGCGGCCCTCGCCGGAGTCCGACACGCGGCCGGCGAAGGCCTCGAGGTCGGGATCCTTCGCGAGCGCGGCGGCGGTCAGGTCGACCAGCCACGAGCCGACGACGGAGCCGCGGCGCCAGACCTCGGCGATCTCGGCCACATCCATGTCGTACATGTAGAACTCGGGGTCGCGCAGCGGCGTGGTCTCTGCATCGATCTCCTGCGCGTGCTTGCCCGCGTCGGCGTGCTTGATGATCGAGAGGCCCTCGCTGATCGCGGCCATCATCCCGTACTCGATGCCGTTGTGGACCATCTTCACGAAGTGGCCCGCGCCGTTCGGCCCGCAGTGCAGGTAGCCCTCCTGGGCCGTGCCGCCCGGCTTGCGCCCGGGGGTCGGCTCGGCCGAGCCCTCGCCCGGGGCAATCGTCTTCCAGATCGGGTCGAGGCGCTGCACGGCCTTGTCGTCGCCGCCGATCATCAGGCTGTAGCCGCGCTCGAGGCCCCAGACGCCGCCGGAGGTGCCGCAGTCGACGAAGTGGATACCCTTCGCCGCGAGCTCCTTGGCGTGCTTGATGTCGTCGCGGTAGTACGAGTTGCCGCCGTCGATCAGCGTGTCGTCGTCCTCGAGCAGGTCCTTCAGCTCGTCGACCATCTTCTGCACGATCGCCGCGGGGACCATGATCCAGACGTTGCGCGGGCGCTCCATCTTGCTGATCAGGTCGGCCATCGAGGAGGCGCCGATCGCGCCCTCGGCCTCGAGTTCCTTGACCGAATCCTGGTTGACGTCGAAGACCACGCAGGTGTGGCCGTCGCGCATCAGGCGGCGGACGAGGTTCGCGCCCATCCGGCCGAGGCCGATCATGCCGAGCTGCATCGGGTGTGCTGTTGCCATGGTGGTGCTCCTTGGGTGCTACGCGCGCTTCATGGCGCGGTAGCGCCGGATCAGTGCGTTGGTCGAGGAATCGTGGTGGAGGTCGGGCTCATCCGGGCTCTCGAGCTCGGGGATGATCTTGACCGCGAGCGCCTTGCCGAGCTCGACGCCCCACTGGTCGAACGAGTCGATGCCCCAGAGGACGCCCTGGGTGAAGACGCTGTGCTCGTAGAGGGCGATCAGCGAGCCGAGGCGATGTGGCGTCAGGCGATCGGCGAGGATCGTGTTGGTCGGGCGGTTGCCCTCCATCACGCGGTGCGGGATGACGTTCTCGGGCGTGCCCTCGGCGCGCACCTCGGCCTCGGTCTTGCCAAAGGCGAGCGCCTCGGCCTGCGCGAAGACGTTGCTCATCAGGATGTCGTGATGCTCGCCGAGCGGGTTGAGCGAGTGCGCGAAGCCGATCAGGTCGACCGGGATGATCGAGGTCCCCTGGTGGATCAGCTGGTAGAAGCTGTGCTGGCCGTTCGTGCCCGGCTCGCCCCAGTAGACCGGGCCGGTGTCGTAGTCGACGCGCGTGCCGTCGAGCGTGACGTGCTTGCCGTTCGACTCCATCGTCAGCTGCTGCAGGTAGGCGGGGAAGCGCTTGAGGTACTGCTCGTACGGCATCACGCCGATCGTCTGGACGCCGAAGAAGTCGCGGTACCAGAAGGCGAGCAGGCCCATCAGGACCGGCAGGTTGCGCTCGAGCGGCGCGGTCAGGAAGTGCTCATCCATCGCGTGGAAGCCAGCCAGCAGCTCGTGGAAGTGCTTGGGCCCGATCGCCAGCATCGTGGAGAGGCCGATCGCCGAGTCCATCGAGTAGCGGCCGCCGACCCAGTCCCAGAAGGGGAACATGTTGTTGGTGTCGATGCCGAACGCCTCGACGCGTTCGGCGTTCGTGGAGACGGCGACGAAGTGCTTGGCGACCGCGGCCTCGTCGCCGAGCTTCGCGAGCGACCAGTCCCGCGCCGTGTGCGCGTTGGTCATCGTCTCGAGCGTGCCGAAGGTCTTCGACGCGATGATGAACAGCGTCTCCTCGGGGTCCAGGTCGATCGTCGCTTCGGCAAAATCGGTCGAGTCGACGTTGGAGACGAAGCGGAACGTCATGTCGCGCTTGGCGTAGTGCTTCAGTGCCTCGTAGGCCATGACGGGGCCGAGGTCGGAGCCACCGATGCCGACGTTGACGACGTTCTTGATGCGCTTGCCGGTGTGGCCGAGCCAGCGGCCCTCGCGCACGTCGTCGGCGAAGACGCCCATGCGATCGAGTACCTCGTGCACGTCCTTGACGACGTCCTGACCGTCGACGTGCAGCGTGGCGCTCTTGGGCAGGCGCAGGGCGGTGTGGAGGACGGCGCGGTCCTCCGAGACGTTGATGTGATCACCGCGGAACATGGCGGCGCGGCGGCCGGCGAGGTCACGCTCCTCGGCGAGCTGCACGAGCAGCTGCAGCGTCTCCGTGGTGATGCGGTTCTTCGAGTAGTCGAGGAACAGCCCGGCGCCTTCGGCGGTGAGGGCCTCGCCACGGGTTGCGTCACCCGCAAACAGCTCACGCAGCGTCACGTTCTTGATGGTCTCGTGATGGGCGGCGAGTGCCTGCCAGGCCGTAGTCGAACGCAGCATCGTCATGCGAGTGAGGATAGCCGTTGGACGATTCACAGGTGCTCGCAGCGGGCGCACGCTCACCGAACCGCTACCGCTGGGGCGGCGCGGCGTCTTCTACAGCAGCACGCCGGGCGGGTTCTCGAAGTCGGGGTGCTCGGCATGGAACGCCCGCGAGCGCGCCACGGTGCGCATCCATTCGTAGTGCAGCTGCTTGGCGACGACGGGGATCACGCCGGCGCGGCGCATGCGGTCAAGCCCGGCGGCGTGCGCACTGCCCGGCGAGCCAACGGCATCCTCGACGACGGCCACGCGGAAGCCCTCGTCGAGCAGGCCGAGCGCAGACTGCGCCACGCAGACGTCGGTCTCGAGTCCCACGAGCACGGCGGTGCGCCGCCCCGAGTCGCGCACGGCGGGGCCAACGAGCGGATCGCCGCAGAGGCCGAAGACCTCCTTGCGCAGCACCGGAGCGTCGCCGACGGCCTCGACGAGCTCGGGATGCAGACCGCCCCAATCGTCCGGCGACTCCACCGACGCGATGATCGGGATGTCGCAGAAACGCGCGCTCTCCGCCAGGAACGCGATGCGCTCGAGCAGGCCGGC
>CAJCBN010000042.1 GCA_903960645.1 uncultured Actinomycetes bacterium
CTGCAGGGAGCAGCAGGAGCGCGAGGAGCGGAATCAGGAGGCGTTTAGACATGGTGAGAAAGGGGGGAATTGGTGGGGGCCGACGCGAGTCGACCCCCACCCTCTGCCTTAGTGCGACGAGCTGGTCGCCGCCGCGACGGTGATCGAGGACGACGGATGATCTGCATCCGCAGCCTTCTCGATCCAGGCCGTCTTGTAGGCCCCGCAGTACTGGATGGCGGGGACTCGGTACTTGCCCGGCGTCGACGGGTACTTCGTGCTGATGCCGAAGTCCTGGAACTCATCGTCCCGCAGTGCATCGCCGGTGGCGACCCACTGGACACGGTAGCCACCGCTGTTCTTGATCTCCTTGACCGACGAGGTCCAGCCCGCGATCTGCTGCGGCTTGGCCGACTGGAACGCACCCTGCACCAGGACGACGACACGGTTGACGGCGACCGGATTGCCCTTGGCGTCCTCGCAGCCGTGGCCAATGCGCATCCAGAACGCTCCGTAACCGTCGGTCTTCGCCGAGCCGCCGTACATCTGCACCGTCGCATGGCCGAAGGCCGGTGCGGCGACGCCGAGCAGGAGCGCACCGGTCAGGCACGCCAGGATCAGCGCGCGAACGCGCGTAGAAGTGATCTTCATGTGAATCTCCGTAATCGATGAATGCTGCGTCGATCGACGCAGCGACGTCAAGCGATCGAGAGCGACGGTGGCCCGCGCGGCGCGAGGCTTCGCGACAGCCCCGTGGCGGCCGCCGCACGAACGCACACTGCACGACGGCTGCGGACTCGATTTCGCCCGACCGGCTGCTGCTGCTTCTGCAGTGCCGCGACGACGGCCACGACGGTACGCAGCAACGCGCGGGCGGCAACGAAGGCGAGCGCCGCGAAGGGGAGTTGGAGAGCGAGACCCACGATGAACGTGGCCTCGAGAGCTGCGGCCCATGGCACGTCCCCGCTGTGGACAAAGCGCTCGGCATGCTCTTGCAGCGTGAACCCGGCGAGCGGCACCAGGGCGATCAGCCAGGCGGGAATCGACTTGCCGCGTACGCCGCGGACCTGGTCGAGCGCGGCCAACCCAAGGCCGAGGATGACGCAGCTGAGCCCGAGCAGCGCCGCAGCAGGCAGCTGGCTGAAGTAGCCGTGGCCCGTCTCTGCCAGCAGGGCATCGACATGCTCCCCGGCAACGACGACATACGCGAGCTCGTGCGCCAGCAGCGAGCCGAGCACGACGAGCGGCAGCGAGACCAGCCAGGCCGAGCGGCGGCGCACTGCGCTTAGTCCCGCCTCATGCCGTTTCGACGCGCTCACGGGAAAAGTAGAGCACAGTTTTCGGATTCGCCAAAACTTGTGGCTATTGCCACAACCTAGGCAGCGCGCTTATGCAACGCCACGCCGTCCATCTGCTCAAGTCGGGCAACGAGATCCTCGAGCTGCTCACGCGAGCGGATACGGATCTCGAGCCGAGCGCCGTCGGGGGCCGATGACACGCGGCCGACCATGCCGAGCGCCCGGAAGCAGGCGTCGGTCGCGGCGGCCGCAAGGTCGTGGTCGAACCAGGCGGCACCGTTCTTCGAGGCCCTCGGTGCGCGCTTCTGCTTAGGGCCCGAGCGGGCGAGCGCCTCCACCTCGCGCACGGACAGCCCGTCGGCAATGGCGCGCTTGGCCAGCGCGCGGCGGGCATCGTGATCTTCCAGCTGGAGGATCGCGCGGCCGTGGCCCTCACTGAGCTCGCCGCCGGCGATTGCGTCGAGGACCTCATCGGGCAGGTCGAGGAGGCGCAGCGCGTTGGCGATCGACGGACGGCTCTTCCCCACCTTCTCGGCGACCTCGGTCGGCGTCAGGTCGAGCTCGTCGATCAGTGCCGCGTAGCCGCGCGCCGTCTCGATCGCGTTGAGGTCTTCGCGCACAACGTTCTCCACCAGGGCCAGCGTGAGCGTCTGACGCTCGTCGGCGCGCCGCACGATCGCGGGTACGGTCTTGAGCCCGGCCTGCTTGGCCGCGCGCCAGCGCCGCTCGCCGGCGATGATCTCGTAGCGGCCGTCGGGCGCCGAGCGCACGATGATCGGCTGCATGATCCCGTCCTGCGCGATCGAGCGCGCGAGGTCGTCGAGCGCGTCCTGGTCAAAGGCCCGCCGCGGCTGGCGCGGGTTGGGCTGCACCTGATCGATCGGCAGGGTGACGAGCGTCGGCTCGCCGCCGGCGGGATCCAGCAGGGCGTTGAGCCCGCGTCCGAGTCCAGTGGGTCTAGCCACGCTCAACCACCTCCAGGGCGAGTCGGTAATACGCGTCGGCACCGGGCGAACGCGGGTCGAACTGGGAGATCGGCCGGCCGTGCGACGGCGCCTCGGCGAGACGCACGGAGCGGGGGATGACCGCATCGAAGACCTTGCTTCCGAAGTGCTCGCGCACCTCGCTGGCAACGTCCTGCGCGAGCCGCGTGCGGCCGTCGTGCATCGTCAACAGGAGACCCGAGAGCTGCAGGTGCGGGTTGATCCGCGCGCGGATCAGCTCGACCGTCTCGAGCAGCTGCGCCAGCCCTTCCAGCGCGTAGTACTCGCACTGGACCGGGACGATCAGACGGTTAGCCGCGGCCAGCGCGTTGACCGTGAGCATGCCCAGTGCCGGCGGGCAGTCGACGATCACGAAGGGGTAGCGGTCGTCGACCTCGGCGAGGGCGTTGCCCAGCACCTGCTCGCGGTCCTCCCGATCCGGCAGTTCCACGGCCGCGGCGGCCAGGTCGGGATGCGACGGCGCCAGGTCGAGGTTTGGGACACCCGACGGGATCACGATATCGGCCAGCGCCACGCCGTGCAGGACGTCGTACGTCGAGCGACCACGGACCGGGCGATGCCCAAGGCCGGTGGTGGCGTTCGCCTGCGGGTCGAGATCGACGAGCAGAACGCGCGCGCCGGCCTCGGCGAGGCACGCGGCAACGTTCACCGCCGTCGTCGTCTTGCCGACGCCGCCCTTCTGATTGGCCAGTGCGTAAATGCGGGACATGCCCGTAACGCTAGTCCCCGCCTCGGACGAGCGGCTCCTTCGCCGCCTGCCCGACGCGGCGCGGATAGCCGGCGGGCGTCGCCGTCTGCTTCCGCACCAGCACCCGCTGCCGGGCGTCGAAGCCGGGCACGGGCTCGATCAGTTCGACCTCTGCGCCCAGCTCGGCCGCCACCCGTTCGAGCGTCCGTCGGTCCACCTCGCCCGCGTGCAGCAGGCAGACGCCACCGGGGCGTACCAGCGGCAGACACAGCTCGAGGGCCACCGGCGGCGGCGCCAGCGCCCGGGCCACGGCGATGCCGTAGTGGTCGCGTCCCGCCCCGGCCGCGTGCTCCTCCGCCCGCAGGTTCAGCACCGTCACCCGCTCGGCCAGGCCCGCAACTGCAACCGCCTCCTCGAGATGCCCACAGCGCTTGGCGCGGCTATCCAGCAGCGTTCCGGTCCAATCGGGCCGGGCCAGCAGCAGTGGGATGCCCGGGAAGCCGGCACCCGAGCCCACGTCGATCAGCGGACCCGCCTCGGCGACGAGCAGGGGCAGGCTGCCGAGCGCGTCGTCGGCGTGGGCCTGCAGGTCCGCGGGCTTAGTCGAGGCGACCAGCCGCTGCGGCGCGGCGGCGATCAACGCGAGAAAGCGCGCGAGTGGTTCCTGGCTCACCGGGACACCGACCGGCGGTCGCGAGCGCGTTTCACGTGAAACGCGCACCCGCGGTCGGCCTGTTTCACGTGAAACGCGCACCCGCCATCAACCCCCGCCTGTTTCACGTGAAACACCTAGGCGTCGGTGCGCGGCCGGATGACCACGCAGCGGTTGGGCTCGCGCCCACCGGATTCGGTCTCGACCTGAGGATGATCCTGCAGCACGAGGTGCACGACCTTGCGCTCGGCGCTGGACATCGGCTCGAGAGAGACCGGCTGGCCGGTGGCCAGCATCTCCTGCACCGCGCGCTCCGCCGTATCGCGCAGCACCGCCTCGCGGCGGCGGCGGTAGTCCTGGGCGTCAACGACGATCGGGGCAGCGTTCTCCTCGCCCCGCAGCACCGTCGCGTTGACGAGGTACTGGACGGCGTCGATCGTGTGCCCGTGCTTGCCGATCAGCAGGCCGAGGTCATCGCCCTCGACGGTCGCCACCAGCCCGTGCTCGCCCTGGCCGACGTGCACGGTGGTCTCGAGCCCGATGCCGCCGCAGATGGCGTTGAGCAACTCGGCCACGCGGTCGGCGGTGGGGCCTTCGGCCGTGGGCAGGAGCGATGCCGCCGGACGCTGCTTCGGGTGCGAACGAGGACGGCGCTCTTCGCGGGGCGGCGCCGGACGGGCGGCACGGGCGGCCTCGTCGGCCGCGGGGGAAGGCAGGGTCAGCAGCCGCGCGAGCACCCGGGCGGGTTCGCGCCCGACGCCCATCAGGCCACGCTCGCCCTCCGACAGCGTCTGGAAGTCGATGGCCTCTTTGTCGAGCCCGGGATAGCGGCGCTCGAGCTCGCGGGTGGCCGCCCAGCGCGCCTCGCCGACGGTCTCGCCGGTTCCCTCGACAGCTGTCTCGTCGGTCGCCATCAGGCGTCCTTCGGCTTCTCCCGCGCCGGCTTTGCCGGGCGTTTTTGGCGCTGCGCCTTGTTCTTGGGCGCAGCTGCGGCCGGCGGAGCCTCGGCGGGCGCGGACTCCGCGTCAGCGGCGGGCTCCGTCGCGGCAGGCTTGGCCGACTTGGACTTCTTGGCCTTCGGCATCTGCGTGCTGGGGGCACCACCACGGCCGAGCAGGCCCGACAGGCCGCCACCACCAGCGGCGGCCGGCTGCACCTTGGCGGACGGCGGCAGCGGCGGCGGGAACCACTGGCGAATCACGAAGGCCTGGCCGACGGTCCAGAGGTTGGTGGTGATCCAGTAGATCAGCAGACCGACGGGGAAGCTCGACGCGCCGATCGGCGGGCTCACGATGAAGTACGCGAACACGATCGGCAGGAACAGGAAGATGTACTTCTGCTTGGGGTCGACCGACGTCGGCATCAGCAGCGTGGCGCCCATCTGTGACAGCACGTAGATCGCCATCAGCGGCCACAGCGTGGTGGCCGGCAGGTCGTTCAGCGAGACCGCGATATCGGGGATCCAGCCCCACAGCATCGAGAGATCCTCGCCGGCCTGCACCTCCTCGGCGATATCCACGAGGATGACGTAGAGCGCGAAGAAGATCGGCAGCTGGATGATCAGCGGCAGGCACGACCCAAACGGGTTGACCTTGTTCTCCTTGTAGTACGCCATCATCTCTTCGTTGAGCTTCTGGCGGTCGTTCTTGTACTTGGCCTGCAACTTCTTGATCTCAGGCTGCAGCGCCTGCATGGAGCGGAAGGACTGCTGCTGCTTGACGGTCAGCGGGATCATCGCGATGCGGACGATGACGGTCAGCGCGACGATCGACCAACCCCAGCTGAGGCCGAGCTGGAAGTGCAGCGTCTCGAGCAGCCACGTGAGCGGCCGGACGATCGGCGTGAGGAGTGCGTAGAGGGAGTCCATCGTCAGTCGTGACTCCGGCGCACCGGGTCGTGTCCTCCATCATTCCATGGGTTGCACCGGAGGAGGCGCCATACGGCGAGAACGGGGCCGACCAGCGGGCCCCGGTACCGCACCGCGTCGATCGCGTAGCGGGAGCACGTCGGCTCGAAACGGCAGTTGCGGGTGGCCGGTGCACCGCCGGGCCAAAGGGGCCGCAACACGTGCGCATAAAGGCCGTGGGCGAGGTCGCCGATCATGCAGCAGCGCTCTTTCCGACGAGCTCTGCCACCTCGGTCGTCAGCCAGCCGAACCCCTGCGACTCAACCGCCTCATCGAGACCGGGCCGCGCGACGAGCACCACATCGAGCCGACTGGGCTGCGGGTCGAGCTCGGCGAAGGCCTCGCGCAACTGTCGCTTGAGGCGGTTGCGGACAACCGCGTTGCCGACCTTCCGCGAGACGGCCACGCCCAGGCGTGTCTCGTCGAGCTCGGTCGGAAAGGCGTAGGCAACGAGGTGCCGGCTCGCCGCAGATCGCCCGCGACGGTAGACCGCATCGAACTCCGCGGACCGGGTGAGGCGTCCGCGTCCCTGCGCCCCGGCCGCCATGCGCGCCTAGGCCGAGAGGCGCTTGCGCCCGCGAGCGCGGCGACGGCGAACGACTGCCTGGCCCGCGCGATCGGACATGCGCTTGCGGAAGCCGTGGGTCTTGGCTCGCTTGCGGACGTTGGGCTGGTAGGTGCGCTTCATGGTTGTTCCGGTCTCCGGGGAAGCCGCATCATACCGGGCACGCGTGGATCGCGGCAAACGGGAACCGTCGGGCCCGCGTGTGAAACTTGTCCCCTGCTGGGGATGACTCTGGGGATAACCTTGGGGGCAGCGCGTTTTTCCCGCAAACAGCGGAAATCCAAGTGGGGTGTCTGCTTCACCGGAGCACCGGTCGCCTGCTACCGTCGCGCCTTCGAGCATGACCGTTCCCGCCGCCACCCCATCCGCCGTCGTCCTCTGGGAGGCGATCGCCGACGAGCTTCGCCAATCGCTCGCCGCGCCGACGTACAGCGCGTGGTTCGGACGGGCCAGCGGACGCTCCCTGCAGGACGAGGAGCTGGCGGTCGAGGTGCCAAACGAGTTCGTGCGCAGCTGGATCTCCGGCCACTTCATGGAGCTCGTCACGGCGGCCGCACTGACCGCACACGGCGCCCCGCTCCAGGTCTCCCTCGTCGTCGAGACCGCCGGCACGACGGCGCCCGCCATCGCCGCGGCGCTCCCCGAGCCCACGGTGGACGCCCCGGCCGTGCCAATGCCCGTGCCACTGCCCGTGGCCAGCGCGGCCGCGCCGGCCGCCCCCGTGCGCAGCATCACGCTCAATCGCAACGCGACCTTCGACACCTTCGTGATCGGACCGTCGAACCGCTTCGCCCACGCGGCCGCGCTCGCGGTGGCGGAATCGCCCAGCCAGGCCTACAACCCGCTCTTCATCCACGGTGCGACGGGGCTCGGCAAGACGCACCTGCTCCAGTCGATCGCGCACTACGTGACCACGTCGACCGAGCTGACCGCCTGCTACGTGACCTGCGAGACCTTCACGAACGAGTTCATCGAGGCGCTCCGTGAGAAGCGGATCGAGCACTTCAAGAACCGCTACCGCACATACAACGTCCTGCTCGTCGACGACATCCAGTTCCTGTCGGGCCGCGAGGGCATCCAAGAGGAGTTCTTCCACACCTTCAACACGTTGCACGAGGGTGGTGGGCAGATCGTGCTCGCCTCGGATCGTCCGCCGCGGGAGATCACCCGGCTCGAGGATCGCCTGCGCTCGCGCTTCGAGTGGGGGCTGATGACCGATGTCCAGCCGCCCGATCTCGAGACGCGCATCGCGATCCTGCGCAAGAAGGCGGCGCGCGACCATCTCCAGATCGACGATCCCGAGGTGCTCGCCGCCATCGCGATGCGCGTGCAGACGAACATCCGCGAGTTGGAGGGCGCGCTCACCCGTAGCGTCGCCTTCGCCACCCTCAACGGCGAGCCACTGACCGTCGAGCTCGTCCGCGACGTGCTCAGCTCGCAGTACCCCGAGGACTCCCGGCCCGTCACGGTTGAGAGCGTCCAGCGTGTCGTTGCCGAGTACTTCTCGCTGACCATCGAGGACCTCTGCTCTGAGCGCCGCACGCAGACGGTGGTGTTCCCACGCCAGGTGGCGATGTACCTCAGCCGCGAGCTGACCGACATGTCGCTCCCGCGCATCGGGCAGCTGTTCGGCGGCCGCGACCACAAGACGGTCCACTGGGGACACGACAAGATCGCCAAGCGCATCAAGGAAGATCGTTCTCTTTACAACATCGTCCAGGAGCTTACCTCGACGATTCGGCGGCTCGGATGAGTCGCGGCGCTGGGCATGGTGCTGGGGGCAACCGCAGAACCTGTGGGGGAGGAACCGCCGAGTTGTCCCCCGCTGCGACCCGTCCGCTGACCGTATTCACAGCAGCAGGGGAGGAAGTATCGATCGCTCCCCGACCCATCCCCAGCCATGATCAGCCCGTTCGCCTGCTGGCAAGCGGCCTCAGCCGAGTTCTCCCCGTCGTCCCCAGCCCCTATGGTGATGACTATCTAAGAACTTCTCTTTCACCAACATCCATCATCGGGATAGCCGCTGCATGAAGATCCGCTGCAATCGAGAGCACCTCGCCGATCGTCTCGCGCAAGCTGCGCGTGCCGCTTCGACGCGCGCCAACCTCCAGAGCGCGGCGCACGTGCGCCTCACCGCTGAGAGCTCCGAGCTCCCGGTCGAGCTCGCCGCCACCGACCTCGAGATGACGCTGCGTGTGCCGCTCGATGCCGACGTCGACCAGCCTGGCTCGGTGCTGCTTCCCGCCAAGATCGCTCCTGAGTTGATCCGCGCGCTCAACGGGGAGACCGTCGAGCTGTCGGCCGAGTCGGACGGGCGTGTCCTGGTCTCCGCCGGCTCCTCGTCGTACACCCTCTACGGCCTACCGGTCGACGAGTTCCCGCAGCTTCCCGAGATCGATCACGAGCAGATCTTCGAAACTGATAGCGCTGTCTTCGGTGAGGTGGTTGGACGCATCAAGCGCGCCGCCTCTCGCGACGAGAGCCGCCCGGTTCTGACCGGAGCGCTCGTGCGCTTTGAGTCCGACCGCATCACGATGGCCGCCACCGATTCCTA
>CAJCBN010000043.1 GCA_903960645.1 uncultured Actinomycetes bacterium
GGTCAGGCCCCTTTGTGTGAGCAAAGGGGCCTGACCCCTCTGTGAACTGGCCCCGCGGTGGAGTCAGCTCTCGCGGATGACGAAGAACTTCTTGACGGTGCCGTCCTGGTGCCAGACGAGCGGCGTGCCCTTCTTCACTGCGAACGCCTCGCCCGGTCCGTACGTCTCGATGCTGCCGTCGGGGTAGCGGAACTCGACGACACCCTCGATGATCACGCAGGTCTCGTCGACGGGGTAGCCATCGGTCTCCCAGGTGAACGCCTCCGACTCCCACACGCCGGACGACAGGCCGCCGCCCGAATCGAGGTGCACGACGGTCTTGGCCATCGCCCCCTCCTCGAGCACCGCCTCGGCCGCGTCGAGATCGCCTGCTGCCAATCGCACTGCCTTGCTCATGTTGCTCCTCCGAGCGTCGTGATGATTTCGTCCGCCGCGCGTTGCCCGCTGCGGATCGCGCCTTCGATGGTCGCCGTCCAGTCGCGCGGGGCGGTGTGCTCGCCGGCGAATGACACACGCCCCAACTGGTCGCCGATCGGGTGCCGATCGCGGTCGTCGGGAATACCGGTCACCGCCGAGTAGGACCCCTTCGTCCACGGGTGATCGCGTCGCCAAAGCGTCGTCTCCGCGGCGGCCTCGTCCAGTTCGGGCAGCTCGCCCCAGTACCCGCGGATCCGCTCGATCCACGTCGCCGGGCCGGCATCCACCTCCAACTGATCGAGCACCGGCGCGCCGCCGATCCACGAGCCGACGACGGCGCCGCCGACCTCGTCACAGGGGGACGTGTACGCCCAGAAGCGATCGGCGGTCGACATGATCGCGGCCGGCGGCACCGTCGCGGCCGCGGGCACCACGAGCTTCGCGGCCTGCCCGATCGGGATGCGGTCCATCGCGGCGCAGCGCTCGGGCGGCAGCGGTGGATCGAAGATGATGTCCTGCGTGACGGCAAGCGGCACGGCGACGATGCATGCGTCTGCCGCGTAGACGCCGCTGGCCGCGTGCACGCGTACGCCGTCGGGGCCATGCTCGATGCGCGAGACCGGGTCCTCGAGGCGCACGGCGCTGCCGAGCCGCTCGGCCAGACACAACGCGATGCCGTCGTTGCCACCGCCGACTCGACGGGTCTCACCATCGTCAAGCAGGTGCCCGACCGTGCGCAGCCGCTCGGCCGGCAGGTCCTCGAGCGCGACCGAGGAGGCGCTCTGGGAGCGGCTGGCGAGCAGTTCGCGGATCGCCTCGTCCTCGACCGTGGCGAGGATGTCGAGCGCCATCGCGTCGGGACCGGCCGCCGCGGCGGCAACCTCGACTGCGTGAGCCGCGGCCAGCGCCTCGGCGCGGTCGATGCCGGGGTCGGGGCGCAGCTCGCGATCGGGGTAGCGGATGCCCATGCCGCGGTACTCGAGACCGAGCCGCTCGACCATGGCGTCCGTCGCGTCGTAGCCTGCGGTGATGAACTCCGCGCCACGCTCGATGAGCGCACCGCCAGCCGTGCGGTCGCTCCAGACGCGCCCGCCGACGCGATCGCGCGCCTCCAGCACCGTCACCTCGACGCCCGCCTCCGCCAGTGCATCCGCCGCCGTCAGTCCGGCGCAGCCCGCTCCGATCACCACGCATGTCCTCATAGCGGTGACACTACCAGCCGCTGGTACCTTCTCGCCATGAGCGCGATCCTGCTCCTCGGTGGCCGTTCGACGCGAATGGGCTCGGCGAAGGCCGATCTCGTTTGGCGCGGCCTGCCGCTCGCGGTCCACATGGCCGGGATTCTGCAGCAGGCGACGACGGGTCCGGTGGTCGCCGTCGCCGCTCCGGACCAGACGGTGCCTGCGCTGCCCAGCGGTGTCGAGCTGGTGCGCGACCGCGTCACAGCCGGAGGGCCGCTGCGCGGCGTCGAGGCTGGGCTGCTCGGGATCGGCGAGCGAGCCGACGCGGTGTTCGTCGCCAGCATCGACACCCCACTCCTCCACCCCGTGTTCGTGACGGCGCTCCTTGCTGCGCTGGGACCGAACGACGACCTGCTCGTCCCAGACGCGCAGGGGTTCCGTCACCCGCTCACGGCCGTCTGGCGAACGTCGACCCTTCCGGCCGTGAGGGCCGCACTCGAGGAGGGCATCGCCGGGCCAGGCGGCCTGTTCGACCGCGTCCGCACGCGCTTCCTCGACGAGACCGCGCTGCTCGCACTGCCCGGCGTCGCAGCCGCCGACCCCCAGCTCGGATCGCTGCGCAATGCGAACACGCCGGATGAGTTCGCGGCGCTGGTACCGTGACACCGATGGACGACATCGCAGAGCTGCGCGCGGCGCTCGAGGCCGTCGTCGGCGACAGCCACGTGACGACGTCCGAGAGCGAGCTGGAGCGGCATGGCCACGACGAGTCGTGGCACGCCACCGCCCGCCCCGACCTCGTGGTCTTCCCCGCCACGACGGAAGAGGTCGCCGCCGTTGTGCGCGCCTGCCACGCCCGACGCGTGCCGATGGTGCCGTTCGGCGCCGGCTCCTCGCTTGAGGGCAACGTCGCCGCGCTGGAGGGTGGCGTCTCGATCGACCTGACGCGGATGGACCGCATCGTGGCGGTGCGGCCCGAGGACCTCGACGTGACGGTCGAGGCCGGCGTCACGCGCCGCCAGCTCGAGACGCGCCTGCGCGAGGATGGCGTCTTCTTCTCCGTCGATCCCGGCGCCGACGCCACGTTCGGCGGCATGGCCGCCACGGGCGCGAGTGGCACCACCGCCGTGCGCTACGGAACCATGCGGGAGAACGTCCTCAGCCTGACCGTCGTGACCGCCGACGGCGCGATCATGCGCAC
>CAJCBN010000044.1 GCA_903960645.1 uncultured Actinomycetes bacterium
CACGGTCACGCGCCTCGCGGAGGATCGCTACCGGATGGTGACGGGCGCCGGCGCCGTGGCGACCGACCGCGGCTGGCTCGCGGGCATTGCTCACCGCGCGCAGTACGACGTCACGATCCGCGAGGTCAGCGACGAGCTCGCGGTGATTGGTATCTGGGGGCCGCGGGCCAAGGCGATCATGGCTGCGGTCACGACGGCGGACCTCACCAATGAGGCGTTCCCGTTCGGTACCGGTCAGGATCTCCTGATCGGCAGTGCGCCGGCGTTCGCGCAGCGCATCACGTACGTCGGCGAGTTCGGCTACGAGCTCTACGTCGAGCACGCCTGGGCGACTGCGGTCTGGGACGCCCTGCTCGCGGCCGGCGGAGAGCACGGCATCCGCGTCTGCGGCTACCGCGCGCTCGACGGTCTGCGCATGGAGAAGGGCTACCGCTACATCGGGACAGACCTCACCCCGGGTGACACACCGGACCAGGCGGGCCTCGCCTTCTGCGCGCGCAAGGAGGCCGACTACATCGGCAAGGACGCCCTTGAGGCGCGGCGTGCGGAGGGCTTCGCGACGCGGATCCGCACGCTCGTGATCGGCGACGGCGACTGGCTCCCGGTCTACGGCGGCGAGGCCGTCTCGCTCGACGGCGCGGTGGTCAGCCGCGTGCGCTCCGCCGCCTACGGCTACACCGCCGGCCACATGCTGGCCTTCGCCTACCTCCCGATAGACCTTCCGGAGGGTGCTGAGGTGACGGTCGAGACGCTGGACGGCGAGGCCACGGCCGTCGTCGCCGACCGGCTGGTCGATCCGGCGGGCGACAAAATGCGCTGACGTGGTTCAACATTGCTTTGGTGCCAGGCACCAAAGCAAACCCCCAACGCAATCGGTAGCGGACCAGCTTTGCTTTGGTGCCTGGCACCAAAGCAAAGCTGAACCACCACGGTGTTCGTGTGCACAGCGTGTGAGCCGCGGCGCCTGGTGAGGCGACTCGTACGAGGCCGTTGCGGCAGTGGTGCAGCGTCTTGCGCTTCGGCAGGTCGCCGGGGCGCCAGTGGAGGCAAGAATCGACGTGTGGGTCGACCCAAGCGCATACAGCCACTCGGTATCCCGATCCATGTCATCGCGCGGGGCGTGAAGGGCAATCCGATCTTCCGGAAGTCGGAGTCGAAGCAGCACCTGCTCGAACTGCTGGAGGACGTCGTCGAACGGTTTTCGTGGAGCATTCTCGACTGGGTGGTGATGACGAATCATGTCCACCTCGTGGTGCAGCTGGATGAGCCCACGCTCTCCGATGGCATGGAGCGCCTGATCGGCCTCCATGCCAAACGGTGGAACTGGCGGGAGACCGAGCGCGGACACGTCTACATGGATCGGTATCGCTCGCTGAGCGTGGATTCGGCCGGCTATCTCGCGACGCTCGCCCGCTACATCGACCTCAACCCCGTTCGTGCGGGTCTCTGCAATCACCCTGCGGAGTACCTATGGAGTGGCTACGCGGGAAACGCGGGGCTCCGCGCGCCGGAGGCGTTCCATCACGCCGGGCTCGGCCGACGAGCGATCTCGCGACATGACGATGTCGAAGTGGCTCGTGCACGCTATCGGCGCTTCGTCGCCATGAAGGTCTCGGCATGGGCTCGCGCGGGGCACGAGTTCGAGGAGCGCCCGCCGCTGATCGACATCCTCCGGCCGGGTGACGTCACCTCTTGGGGTGAGGCGACGGAGCTCTGGTGGTACACGACCGGCGACCTGGCCCGGTTCTACGGCGTGTCGTTGCAGACGGTTCGGGATTGGCTGAAGCACGGCCGGCCGCCGCGGCCGTTTCCGCGCTACGGGCGGTTGCCGTAGCGCTGTACCGGTGGCTTTGCATTGGTGCCTGGCTTTGCTTTGGTGCCTGGCACCAAAGCAACGTTGATCCCGCTATGGGCGGTTGCCGTGGCGCTGCGCTGCGGACTGCGGACTTTGCATTGGTGCCTGGCACCAAAGCAACGTTGATCCACTCAGCCGCCGTGCTTGGCGGCGCTGCGCGACTTGAGCCGATGGATGAAGATCGGCACCGTGCTGACGATCACGATCAGGATGATCGCGATCTCGAGGTTGTTCTTGATCACCGGCACGTTGCCGATCAGGTAGCCGAGCAGCGTCAGACCGACGGCCCAGAGCAGGGCGCCGATGGCGCTGTAGAGGCAGTAGCGCTTGAAGTCCATGCGGCTGGCACCGGCCAACACGGTGATGAACGTGCGCACGATCGCGATGAAGCGGCCGATGATAATCGCGGCCGCGCCGTAGCGGTTGAAGAACTCCTCGGTGTGGTCGATGTACTTCTTCTTGAAGATCCGGGAGTCCTCGCGTCGGAAGAGTGCTGGCCCGGTGTGGTAGCCCACGGCATAGCCCACGAGATTGCCGGCGAACGCCGCGACGAAGAGGAGGGCACAGACGAGCGTGATCGGCATGTCGATCGTGCCGTTGCCGACGAAGAGCCCGACGACGAAGAGCAGCGAGTCGCCCGGCAGGAAGAACCCGAACAACAGGCCGCACTCGGCGAAGACGATGCCGACGGCGACCCAGATTGCGATCGGCCCGGCCCACTCGAGCAGGTTCTCGGGACTCAGAAACCCGAGCGGGCTCGCGATGACCGGAGCGATAAACGAGGCGACGGCCACGTCCGCAGTGTACGTGACGCTATCGACGATTTGGGGTATCGGGATCGTTGAGGGGGTATCGGCGTCCCGGCGGTGCCAGTGATGCGCCTGCGAGCTGGGTGCACCAGTCGCGCGTGGCGGAGCCGGTCGGGCAGGGATGCGCCGAGGGGGTCAGGCCCGCTCCTCGCACGATCGCAGTGCATGCGCGAGCTGAAGCAGGCGCTCTGGCGGGCGCCTTGGTCGCATACCTGCGCAGCGTTCCCGCCGAACCCATCGCACAGGCTCATAGGCAGAACAACTAGCTGTTCTACCTGGCTTCCTGCGAGACGGAGGTGATGGGCGGATGCTGACCCCTTCGTCGCATCCTCACACCCGTCTCGCAGGCTCCTAGGCAGAACACCTAGACCTCCGCGAGCCCCTGTGTATCGACGCCTTCGAGCCAGCGCCGGTACGCAATCGACGACTGGTCCGGCACCTTGATGTGCAGCTCCTCCTTGAGCGACGTCGGGATCTCCTCAGGGCGGATGCTTTCCACGACGGCGCGATCCTGTTCAAGGATGTACAGGTAGTCGCTGACGAAGTTCGGGTTCGTCTCGACGAAGTTGCGGAACACGATGCGGAAGATGCGCGTCTTTTTCGCCCCGGTCGGCGCCGCGATCACCATCACGCTGATGATGTCGTCCGAGCCCTCCGTGGTCACGTGCAGGTGCATCGTGAACGGGTACACGTGGGTGTAGGTGTACGTGATGATCGCGTTCTGCGTCTGGTCAACGCTGCGCCAGAACGCGTTCGGCACGACGAACCACTGGCCCCAGTCCTCGGCGTGCAGGTCGTACGGCTCCTGCTCGGGGTGGTCGGGGTCGCCGAGCAGGTTCGGATGCACGAACGGGAAGTGCGAGACGTCCATCGAGTTCTCGGTCGAGCGGCCGGCACTCGTGTTCCAGTCGAGAATGCTGAAGAGCTCGCTCGTATACGCGGGGTCGGTATCGAGGCCGAGCGGGATGTGCGGGATGTCCTGGATCGGCTCCTCGA
>CAJCBN010000045.1 GCA_903960645.1 uncultured Actinomycetes bacterium
GGCAGCGGAGCGAACGTCTCCGGTCCGATCACGCCAGGTTCCGGCGCCGGCCCCGGGTCGATGGCATTGGCGAGCCCATCCTCCATCGCCGCGGCGATCAGCGCGTGCGACAGGTACGGGTTGACGATCGAGTCGGGCAGCTTCAACTCGAGGCGTCCGCTGGCGCTGACCCGGACGCTGCGGCTGCGGTCGTCGAGTCCCCAGTCCACGCGGGAGGGCGCGAACTGCCCCGCATCCCAGTAGCGCTTGTACGAGTTGACGGTGCTGCCGTAGACGGCCATCGACTCGGCGGCATGGGCCAGCAGCCCACCGAGGGCGTGCCGCGCCGTGTCGGTGATGTGCAGCTCGCGTCGCCCGGGCTCGGCGAAGACGTTCTGCCCGTCCTTCCAGAGCGACAGGTTGTGGTGGCAGCCGTTGCCCATGATGCCGACCTCGGGCTTCGGCATGAAGGTCACCTCGATGCCGAGCTCGCGTGCCACCTGCACGCAGATCTGGCGATAGGTGATGAGGTGATCCGCGGTGCGGTCCGCGCGGTCGTACATGAAGTTGAGCTCGAGCTGCCCGGCGTCCTCGTAATCGCCTTCGATCATGTCGAGGCCCATCGCCTGGGCGTAGCGGATCACCCGCTGGTAGATCTCCCGCGTCAGCTCGAGCGTCCCGGCGTGGTACGCCGTGCTGACACCGGGGCGGGCGACCGGGTCGTAGCCCTCGCCGCGCCAGGTGATCTCCGGCTCGGTGCCGCTGCGCAGCTCGTAGCCCGTCCGCTGCTCGAGACCGTCGATCGCCCGGCGCATCACACCCCTGACGTCGGTCGACAGGGGCGCGCCCGGGTCGCGGTGGCTGTCGTCGCGGCGGTAGAGGCTGCAGAGGAAGCGGCCGACGTGCGGCGCCCAGGGCAGCACCTGGAACGAGTCGGTGTCGGGTATCACGGCAAACTCTTCCGCCGCGATGCCACCGCCGAACAGCTCGCCGTCTCGATCGACGGCGACGTCGGCGATCGCGGAGCCGTGGAACTGCACGCCCCGGTCGAGGCTGCGTCGAAGGTGCGCGGCCGGGACGACCTTGGCCAGCACGCGACCGTTGATCGAGATGAATTGGTAGTAGATGAACTCCACACCGGCCTCGGCCACCCGCGCGGCGAGGGCGTCGGCGGCCGCGGCGTTGGCCTCCCGGTGGCGGGTTAGCGCGTCGGTCATCGGGCCTCCTCGCGATCCCACGTGAGCTGCTGGCGTACGGGACCGGTGTTGCCGGAGTCGGGCAGCCACTCCGGCTCCGCGGCGTAGCGCAGGCCGGGCAGCCGGCGCGCGAGCAGCGCGAGCGCCTCGGTCATGTCACCACGGGCGATGAAGTGCCCGAGGCAGTAGTGACGGCCGCCGCCGAAGCCGAAGTGCTTGGGTCGCGTGTCGTTCGTGATGTCGAAGTCCGGGCTGTCGATGGCCTCCGGATCGGTGCCGCTCGACTCCGTGAACAGGTGGATCGTCGTGCCTTGGGGCACGTGGATCCCGTCGATATCGCAGTCCTCCGCCGCCTCGCGGGTGACCCACGTGGTGGTCGGCCGCATCCGCATGACCTCCTCAACCGCATTGGCGGCCAGCTCGGGGCGCTCGCCCAGCAGCGACCACTGCTCCGGGTGGCGGACGAAGAGGTCCATGGCGAGGCCGAGCTGGTTGCGGGTCGTGTCGATACCGCCCTGGAACAGGAGGATGACCGTCGTCCGCAGCTCGGCGTCGCTGAGGCGGTCGCCGTCCTCGTTGGCATCGACCAGGGTCTGCAGGAAGTCATCCTGCGGCGCTGCACGGCGCTCCGCGATCAGCCCGTCCGCGTAGATGCCCATCTGCTCGAGGCCCCACTCGACCTCGTCCAGGCGCTCCTTCGCGGCGACCGAGAGCGCGAGGCTCATCTTTTCGGCGTAGAGCGCGAGCTCTTCCCAGTTGCCGTCGTCGACGCCGAGCAGGCGGCAGATCACCCGGGTCGCGTACGGCTCGGAGAACTGGTGCATGAACTCGCACTGCCCGTCGTCGATGAAGCCGTCGATGAGTTCGTTCGCCAACTCCTGGAATTTCGGCACGAGCCCTTCGACATGGCGCGATGAGAAGGCCGGGTTGACGAGCTTGCGCAGCCGCACGTGCTCGGCGCCCTCCTTGTTGAGCACGATGTTCGCCCACCACGTGGCCCAATCGCCGGTGATGCCGTTGTGCTCGGACCAGCGAGCGCTGCCCTGAATCAGGCGCTTGTCGTTGACGAGAGCGTTGACCTCCGCGTAGCGCAGCACGGCCAGGCCGTACGGCGTGCGCGCGTACGGACCGGCCGCACGAGCGGCGCGAACCAGCTCGGAGCGCACGGAGAAGGCGGGATCGTTGACGTCGAAGAAGGGCAGGTCGGGCGCGTCGATGGGGGAGTGCACGGTGGCCATGCGGAGAACTCTACTCCGTAGATTTCAAGAATCAAGGGGCGTCGCCGAGGCGCCCGAGGCGCAGACCCACGATCCAGTCGTAGGTGGCCTCAACGTGGGCGACCATGGCCTCGCGCGCCGCCGCTGCGTCGGCGGCGACGATCGCGTCGAGAATCGGCGCGTGGCCGAGGGTGGAGGCTCGCACGGCCTCCGTGGAGTCGCTACCCGGCAGCGACCCGAGGATCTCCCCGTAGGCCGCCTGGATCGCCGTCTCGGCGGCCACGAGCCGCGAGCTGCCCGTGGTCTCCGCCACCGCGAGATGGAAGCCGCAGTCGGCCAGTCGGTACCCCGCGAAGGTGCCGACGGCGGAGGTCTCGGCGAGCGCCGCGGCGGTCACCAGCCGTGCCCGTAGGTCTGCATCTGCCCGTTCTGCCGCGAGGAAGGCCGCCTCGCCGGAGACGGCACGACGCCAGTCGACGAGATCGCGCAGCTCCGCGTGGGTGGGAACGCGTCGGGCGTTCCCGAGCGGCTCGGCCAGATCCGCCACGACGAAGGTGCCGGCACCGCGGCCGCGGCGCGTCTCGACGTAGCCGGCGTCGCGCAGGATCGCCAGCGCCTGCCGCAGCGTCATCGGGGCGACATCGAGACTGGCGGCGAGCTCGAGCTCGGACGGCAGCCGCTCGCCGGGCTGGAGCAGGCCCGAGCCGATCGCCTCGCCGAGCCGGCGCACGATCCGCTCGACGGCTCCCTCGACCTGCAGGGGAGCGAACACCGTGTCGCGGGCGGAGGGTTGCGTGCTCATCGTGAACCGGCGATCAGCGTACTGCAGGGTCGGAGGCGCTGCCGGCAACCGGCGGTGTCCCGTACCCTGCGGGGGTGGAGTTCCGTTGCGCACTCGTCGGCCTGGCCGGACGGCCGAACGTCGGCAAGAGCACGCTGGTCAACGCGATCGTCGGTCAGCACGTCTCGATCACCTCGAGTCGGCCCCAGACGACGCGGCGGCGCATCGCCGGCATCGCCCACGGTGGCGACTGGCAGTTGGTCCTCGCAGACCTGCCCGGTATCCAGATCCCGCGTGATGGACTGACGCGACGGATGGCCGAGAGCGTCAACGAGACGCTCGCGGACGTCGACATCGTCCTGCTCGTGATCGATGGCACCCAGTCGATCGGCGGGGGCGACCGGGCCAGCGCCGAGGCCGCATTCGCTGCCGGCGTGCCGGTGCTCATCGTCGTCAACAAGACCGACGGCATGACGCCAGAGCGCATCGGCGCGGCGATGCAGTCCGCCGCTGAGCTCGGCGAGTTCACGGAGCTGCACCCCGTCTCGGCGCAGACCGGCGACGGCGTTGCCGCCCTGGTTGCGGATCTCGTGCGCCTTGCGCCCCCGGGACCGGCGCTGTTTCCGCCCGAGGCGAGCTCGTCCGACCCCGTCCGCCTGCAGATCGCCGAGCTGATCCGCGAGCAGGCGCTGCGGCGCCTGCGTGACGAGGTTCCGCACGCGCTCACCGTCGTCGTCGAGGAGTACGAGCCGGCCACCCGCCGGCGCGCAGCGCGCATCGAGGCCTCGATCTACGTCGAGTCGAAGTCGCAGCAGGGCATCGTGATCGGCGCCGGCGGCACGATGATCCGCGACATTGGCACCGCGGCCCGCGGCGGCATTGAGCGCATTCTCGGCGGCAAGGTCATGCTCGACCTGCGCGTCCGCGCGCAACGCGGCTGGCGCGACGATCCGTCGCTGCTCGACCGCCTCGGTCCCTAGCCGCTACGGCTGACCGCTGGTGCCGTTGAACACGCCCGGCGAGTAGACGCACTGCGCGTTCCAGAGGAGCCAGCCACCGGCACCGGTGCGATCGGCAGCGCTGATCTGCTCGCGCACCTCCCGCGTGCCGTAGTTGATGCCCCCGAGCGTGAAGTCCTGAAGCCAAGGGCGAATCTGCATCGAGCCGCCGTTGGTCTTGCGGCGCCAGTCGGACATGGCGGCGGCGATGGTCGGGCCGGGCGTGTCGCCGGGCTTGTCGATGCCGAACTGGCCGTCCGTGAAGTGGGAGGGGTAGATCATCGGATAGACGGCGTCGAGCGTGTTGCGGAGCTTGCCGGGCCACTGGCCGATGCCGAGGTCGTCGGTGGCGGCCAGGCCGAAGAAGGCGGCGGAGACGTGCACACCTTGCGGCTTCAGCGTCGCCGAGGCCTTCTTGAGGAACGCCGTGATCGTGTCCTGACGGGGACGACCCGGGTCCGCGAACGCGATCGTGGAGGCATCGCCGTCGGTCGGGTAGCGGACGTAGTCGAACATGATCTCGTCGAACCCAAGCTCGGCCGCGTACTGCGCAACCTGAATCGGGTAGTCCCAGGCCTTCTCGTTGGTCGGATCCAACCAGGTGATGCCGAGGTCGTTCTTCCAGAGGGCACCAGACGTGGTGCGCAGCGCAATCGAGGGGTCGGCCTGCGGGGCGTAGCCGTCCTGGAAGACGACGATGCGGGCGATCGTGTAGAGCCCCGCCGCATGGGCGCGTCGCAGGACCTTGACGGGCTCGTAGACATCTTGGTGGGCACCGCTCTCCTTGCCCAGCGGAATCGGCGTGGAGAAGGCGATCTCGCCACGCTCGTCCTTGACGTCGATCTGGATCGCATTCATGCCGACCTTCGGATCGGCGAGCGCCATGATCGGCTCAAACAACGCCGGCGACGCCGCCGCGTAGCTCGTGACGTGTACGCCGCGGACGTGGTCGGGCATGGCGACACGTCCGCCGACGGCCTGCTCAGCGGCGCTCTGGTTCGGCGTCGTGGTCGTCGGCAGCGGCTTGGCCGGCTTGGGCGGGGGACTGCTGCGGCTCCACGTGAACGCGAAGGCCGCGATCGCCACGGGCAGCAGCAGGATGGAGACGGCGATCATGCGGCGACGGCGCTGCTGCGAGCGTGCGGACGAGCGCTGCTTGGCGCGACGCGAGTTCCGCATCGCCTCCTGGTGCGCGTCGTAGCGCTTTTGATCGCGGAAGTCGGTCATCGGCTGAGCCGCAAATCGTAGACGAACCCCACGGCCGGCGGAGCGACCGGGCTCACCGGTGGGAGTAGGCTCCCGGTATGACTCGGCGCGCCGGCGACATCGCGAAATCCATCGAGCTGATGCTGCTGCGGCCGCGCGCCACCCCGTCCGACTGCGCCGCGCTGTGTCGGGCCGGTCTCGAGCACCACGTCGCGGCCGTCTGCGTGCCGCCGACCCATGTTCCCGCCGCCGCGGCCTTGCTGCGGGGGACGGACGTCAAGCTGGTCGCCTTGATCTCGCACCCGTTCGGCGGGGATCAGCCGGAGATCAAGGCCCGGGCCGGCGTGCGGGCGCTGCAGGATGGTGCTCAGGAGTTGGAGGTCGCGGTCGATCTGGCCCAGTTCGCCGGCGGTGATCCGAACCGGGTGCGCGACGAGCTTCGGCTGTGCGCCGCGGCCGCTCGCGAGACGGACAGCGAGGCGCTGGTCCGTGCCGTCGTCGACACGGGGGCGTTCGATGACCGGACGCTGCGCCTGCTCGCCCGGGCCGTGGTCGCGGCCGGAGTCGACATGCTGGTGACGTCCTCGGGACTGACGCCGGAACCGGCTGATGTACTCGACGTCGAGCTGATGCGCGAGGAGGTCGGGGCGGGCATCGGCGTCAAGGCGGTGCGTGGCGTCCAGGGTCTCGACGAGGTCGCTGCGCTGCTGGCAGCCGGTGCCTCGCGGGTCGGGGCGCTCTCGGCCGACGTGCTGCTGCCGCGTTAGGGCAGGGCCGCGGCGAGCCCGCGCACGCCGGTGGTGTCCGTCATTCGGATCCGCTGGAGGCCCAGCGGATCCTGTGCGGACTGGGTGGTGCCCGACTCCGTCGTGGCGGCGAGGACGTAGCCGGCCTCCCGGACCTGATCGAGCACGTTCCCGTCGATGGCGCCACCCGGATAGGAGAGCCACTGCACGGGGTGGCCGAGACGGCGTTCGAGCAACGATCGCGAACGGCGCAGGGTCTTCAGCGCCGCGACCTCGTCCTGCTCTGCGAGGTCCGTGTGTGCGCCGATGTCCCAGCCGCGCTGCTCGAGGATGCGGAGCTGCGGCCAGGTCAGCCAGGTCGGGGCGGCCTTCTTGCTCTGCGCGATGCGAGCGGCGGTCACGTAGGCGGTCCCGGTGAAGTCGTATCGGCTCATCACCGGCGCGGCCAGCGTCGCGATGCCGCGGTAGCCGCCGTCGAAGCTCAGCAGCACGGGCTTGGCCGGCAGAGGGCCGCCCTCCTCCAGGGCGCGGTAGAGCTCGAGCTGCGTGACCGTCTCGTAGCCCTGGTCGTGCAGCCACGCCATCTGCAGCTGGAACTCCCCGGGGTCGACGGTGAGCGCGGCGGTCGGCGCGGGTTCGTCGCCGTTGAGCACCGCGATCCGGTGGTACATGAGAATCGGCACCTGCAGGGTGCGGGCCGGCAGGGGGTCGGGCAGGGTCAGTTCGGGCACATCGCGGACGGGCTCGACGACACCGCCGGCCGCCGCGTCGTCGGCCGCGGCAGCGTCGTCGCCCGTGGCCGACGAGGAGTCGCCCGTCAGCTGCAGAACGGCGGAGCCGCCAACCACGAGGACGGCAAGGGCGATCAGGACGGCGAGCGCTGGACGCATGCGGGCCAACCATACCCGCGTGCGCCCTGCACTAAGGTTGCCCGGTGGCCGAAGAACGCGAGCCGGAGTGGATCGTGCACGGCATTCGCGTGCTCCACGACGACGTCGTGCGCATCGAGGAGCATGATGTCGAGACGCCGGAGGGACGTCGCTACCGCTTCCCCCTTGTGCGCTCGCCCGGTTTTGCGAAGGTCGTCCCGATCATGCCGAACGGCGACGTGGTCCTCGTGCGTCAGTACCGCTACGCAGTCGGCGGGCAGACGCTCGAGGTGCCGGCCGGCGCGATCGATCCCGGCGAGGAGCCGAGTGAGACGGCGTGGCGCGAGCTGGCCGAGGAGGCGCTGGTCACGTGCGACCGCAGCGACCTCGAGCCGCTCGGCGAGTTCAGCACCAGTCCAGGCCGCATGGATGAGCGTGGGTACGTATTCCTTGCCCGCAACTGCCGCCCCGACCCCACCGCCGTCCAGCACGAGCCGACCCTCCCGGTGCACCTGCCGCTGGCCGACGCGATCGCGTTGATCGGCGGGGAGGTGCTGGCCGCGACGAGTGCGCTCGCCCTCCTGCTGGCGCAGCGTCGACTGGCGGGCGGAGATCGGTGACACTTCGGGCATGACCGCCATCACGCCGCTGGGGCCGAATGCCGAGGGGGTCCGCTGGGACCTCACCGGGATCTGCGCCGATGTCCCGTCCGCCCGCGCCCTGCTCGACGAGACGATCGTCGCGGCCGAGGCGTTCGACGCCCGTCACCGCGGCCACGTGGCCGAGCTTGATGCCCCTGGGCTCGCCGCCGCGCTGGCGGAGCTGGCGCGGATCTCGAACGCGCTGCACCGGGTCGGCTCGTACGTCGGCCTACGCCGCAGCGTCGACGTCAACGATGACGAGGCGCGTGACCTCGAGACCGTCGTGGACCAGGGAATGGTGCGCGCCCAGAACGCGCTGCGCTTCTTCGACCTCGAGTGGATCGCGCTCGACGATGCGGTGGCGCTGCCGCTGATCGACGCGTCGGAGGTGGCCGGCGATCGGCATCACCTCGTCTCGGAGCGACGCTTCCGCCCGCACGTCCTGCCCGACGATCAGGAGCGCATGCTCGCCGAGCGCGAGCCCGTCGTGTCGGCCTGGCAGAGCCTCTTCGCCCAGACGGTCTCCAACATCCGCGCGCCGTTCGACGACGGCACGGGTGAGGTCGACAAGACGGTCGATGAGCTCCTGTCCTACGTGCACACCCCGCAGCGCGAGGTGCGCATCGCCGCGCTGGAGACGCTCTACGTCGCCCTCGAGCCGCACGGCGACGTGCTCGCCTCCTGCTACGACAGCATCGTCGCCGACCGGCTGACGATGGATCGGCTGCGCCAGTACGACGCGCCGATGTCGGCACGACACCTGTCCAACGAGCTCGAACCGGCATGGGTCGAGGCGATGATGGAGGCGATCGAGGCGCGCTACGGCATGGCCCAGCGCTGGTTCCGACGCAAGGCCGAGCTGATGGGGGTGGATCGCCTGCACCTCGCCGACCAGTACGCCCCCCTCGGCGCGGGTCGCTCCATGCCGTACGTCGAGGCGCGCGGCATCGTGGACGACGCCTTCGGCCGCTTCTCGCCCGAGCTCACGCGCGTCACGCGCAGCGTGTTCGAGGAGTGCCGCGTCGACGCCGAGCCGCGCCCGGGCAAGCGGGGTGGAGCCTTCTGTGCCTCCGTCGCCCAGGACAGCCAGCCGTTCATCCTGCTCAACCACACGGACACCCTGCGGGATCTGATGACGTGCGCCCACGAGCTGGGTCATGGCATGCACTTCGCGCTGTCGAGCGAGCGGCAGTCGGCGCTCTCGATGCACGCCCCGCTGGCCCTCTGCGAGGTGCCGAGCACCTTCGCCGAGCTGATCGTGTTCGAGCGCATGCTCGAGACCGAGCCGGATGCCGCGACGCGCATGGCACTGATCCGTCAGGAGCTCGAGTCGGGCTTCGCGACGGTCTTTCGCCAGACGATGATGGCCCGCTACGAGCAGGACGCGTACGGCGCACGGATGGGCGGCCAGGCACTCACCAAGGACCGGCTCGCGGAGTTCTGGCTGGCCCGCAACGAGAGCTATTACGGCGATTCGATGGAGCTGCCCGACGGCTACCGGCGCGGCTGGAGCTACATCCCGCACTTCATCAACACGCGCTTCTACACCTACGCCTATGCCTTCGCGCACCTGGCCAGCCTCACGCTCTACGCGCTCTACCGCGAGCAGGGTGAGGCGTTCGTGGCTCCGTACCTCGACTTCCTCGCCACGGGTGGCTCGGCCTCGCCGGGCGAACAGCTCGGCGCGTTCGGCATCGATCTCGCCGACCCGGCCACCTGGTCGAAGGGCCTGGACGAGATGGAGCGGATGCTCGAACTCGCGCTCGAGGGCTGAGGCGTGCCCGTCGTCGCACGGCTTGATGCGGTACCGGGCGAAGGGGCGTTCTACGCCGACGACCTGATGGCCATCCGCGCGGGCGCGCAGCACGACGGCTTCGCGTACGTCGGCGACCCGATCACCCCGGGCCACGCCGCGGTCCGCGCCGCAGCTCGCGGGGTGCTGCTGCGCATTGAGACGGCCGCGGGTGCCGTCGGCTGGGGCGATGTCGTGGCCGTGCAGTACTCGGGTGTCGGCGGTCGCGACGCACCGGTTGACCCGGCCGCGTTGGCGCCGGAGCTGGCGCTGGCTGGCGACGCGCTCCAGGCGGCCGGCGAGCTCGACTACGCCGCCGCCTGCCGGCTCGTGGAAGACCTCCGGCACGACGGGCGGCAGCTGCACACCGCCGTCCGCTACGGCCTCAGCCAGGCGCTGCTGGCCGCCATGGCGGCCGAAGCAGGCACGAGTCCGCTGCGCATCCTCGCACCGCTGACGGGTCTCACCGCACCGTCGCTGCGGCCCGTCTACGCGCAGTCGGGTGACGATCGTCAGCTGAACGCAGACCGCATGATCCTGCGCGGCGTCGAGGTGCTGCCGCACGGGCTCTTCAACTCTCTCGAGGCCTTCGGCGACGACGGCGGGCGCTTCCTCGACTACCTGCGCTGGCTGCGCCGCCGGGTCGACGCGCTGGGCTCCCCGGGCTACGCACCACACCTGCACCTCGATGTCTACGGCATGCTCGGGCACGTCACGGAACTCGACGTCAACCGCATGGCGGACTTCCTGGCCGTGGCTGAGCAGGCGGCCGACGTCCTGCCGCTGGCGATCGAGGCCCCGTGCTTCGGCCTCGACACCGAGAGCACCATCGACGTGCTCGCGCGGCTGCGGGCCGAGCTGCAGCAGCGGGGCGTGGGGGTCGCGCTCGTGGCGGACGAGTTCTGCAACGGCGACGAGGACGTGGCGCGCTTTGTGGCAGCCGGAGCGGTGGACCTGATCCAGATCAAGATGCCCGACCTCGGCTGCCTGACCGAGGCGATCGCCGCTGCGGTCGCCTGTCGTGCCGGCGGACTCGGCGTCTTCATCGGCGGCTCCTGCGCGGAGACGGAGGTCAGCGCCGTCGCGAGCGTGCAGGTCGCGCTCGCCGTCGAGGCCGATCAGGTGCTCGCCAAGCCGGGCATGGGCGTGGACGAGGGCGTGACGATTGTGCGCAACGCGATGCGCCGCGCGCTCGTCGACTGGGAGCGGACGGCCTAGAGCAGCCCGATCAGGCCGCGGATGGCGGTCACCAGCGCGAGGCCGATCAGGAGCCACAGCATGCGGGAGCGGAAGCGCGAGGTGTCGGAGCCGTGGAACAGTCGGTGTCCAAGCCACGAGCCGAGCACCAGCGCAGGCACGCACAACGCCACCGTCACGAGCACCGCTCGGTCGAGGAGACCACCGACGCCGAAGCTGGCGACGGCGACGAGGTCGAGCACCAGGAAGCAGGCCATCATCGAGGCGCGCGAGACGTGGGCGCCGCGCTCGGTGCCGAGGAAGAACAGTGCAATCGGCGGTCCGCTGATACCGAACGCGCCGTTCAGCAGCCCGGCAATCCCGCCGACGCCGACGGTCGCCGCCGCACCGGGGGCGGGTCGGGGAGTTGCACTGCGCACGAGCAGCAGCGCGGCGATGGCAATCACGGCGGCGATGCCGATGCGGGCCAGGTCGGCGGGCAGCCGGATCAGGACGATGGCACCGAGCGGCGTCAGCACGACCGCGCCGGCGAGCAAGGTCAGGACGGGGCGCCACTCGATCCGGCGAAAGACCGGGGGCAGTAGCATCAGCCCGACGAGGACCTCGAGCACGAGCACCGTCGGGACGGCGACCGCCGGGGATGCGAACACGGAGATGCCGGCCACGCCGATCATCGCGAACCCGAAGCCGCTGTACCCGCGCACGCCGGCCGCCACGAAGATGATCGCGACCACGAGCAGGAGGGACAGAGGGTCGGTCACGCGATCAAGCCTACGGGCGACGATGGTCGCGGATGCCGGGGGCGGGGCTCGAACCCGCACGTTGTTGCCAACGCCGGATTTTGAGTCCGGTGCGTCTACCAGTTCCGCCACCCCGGCCGGGGGAACGTCAGGATATCGCGACCATCCGATCCTGTGTGCTACCTTGCGCTCGTGGTCGGCAATGGCGCTGCCCACGACGCGACGAGGCGTCCCTCCGTCGCGGCGTGCCCGGTGGGGCGACGCCGCAGGAAACGGAGACGCACATGACCAAGAAGGAACTCCTCGCGAAGTGCAAGGCGGAGAACGTCCGCTTCGTGCGGCTGCAGTTCACTGAGCTGTACGGCCACCTCAAGAACGTCCAGATCCCCGTCGAGGAGATCTCCAAGGCCCTCGACAACGAGATGATGTTCGACGGGTCGTCGATCCGCGGTTACAAGCGCATCGAGCAGTCGGACATGTACTTCAAGCCGGACATCAACACGTTCGCCGTCCTGCCGTGGCTCGGCCGGCCCTCCGGCAACGTCGCCCGGATCATCTGCGACGTGCTGGATCCCGACGGCAGCCCCTTCCCGGGCGACCCCCGCGGAGCGCTCAAGCGCCAGATCGCCGAGGCCAAGAAGATGGGCTTCACCATGAACGTCGGCCCGGAGGCCGAGTTCTTCATCTTCAAGCGCGCCGAGGACGGCACGCCGACCGTCGACCCGCACGACACCGCCGGCTACTTCGACGTCGGCCCGATGGACAAGGGCGAGAACGTCCGTCGCGCCATCGAGGACACGCTGGTGCAGCTCGGCTTCAACATCGAGGTGTCGCACCACGAGGTCGCGATCGGCCAGCACGAGATCGGCTTCCGTCACGCCGATGCTCTCACGTGCGCCGACAACCTGACCACCTTCCGCTACGTGGTGCGCTCGGTCGCCGAGCAGAACGGCATGCACGCGACGTTCATGCCCAAGCCGATCTTCGGCCAGAACGGCTCCGGGATGCACTGCAACATGTCGCTGTCGAAGGCCGGCCGCAACACGTTCTTCGATCCCAAGGGGTTCGAGCAGCTGTCCGACGTGGCCCTCGGCTACATCGCCGGTCTGCTCGATCACCTGCCCGGTATCACGGCCCTGGCCAACCCGACCGTCAATTCGTACAAGCGCCTCGTGCCCGGCTACGAGGCCCCGGTCTACATCGCGTGGTCGCCGGGCAACCGCTCCGCCGCGATTCGGATCCCGGCCAAGCGCGGCAACTCCACCCGCGCCGAACTGCGCACCCCGGACCCGACGGCCAACCCGTACCTGGCCTTCACCGTGATGCTCGCGGCCGGCCTCGACGGCATCAAGCGCGGTCTCAAGCCGCCGGCACCGGTCAACCAGAACATCTACCACCTGTCCGAGGAGGAGTCGGCGAAGCTCAAGATCGCTGGGCTACCGCATAACCTCTCGGCGGCCATCGACGCGTTCTCGCGCGACAAGGTCCTGACCCGGGCGCTCGGCGAGCACATCACCGATGCCTTCATCGCCGAGAAGCGCGCCGAGTGGAAGGACTACCAGGCGCAGGTGCATGACTGGGAGATCGAGCGCTACATGGAGACGTTCTAAGTCTCAGCACGACGCCTCCGCGGTGCCGCAGCGGGGTTCGCGTTCCTCCGGTCCATGTCCAGCATGGGCCGGAGGAGGCGCACCCGGCGCATCCGCCACCATCGGGTGATACCTTGCGCAGCGACCGCCCATGCGGCTGCCGGGCATTTTCGCTCCGGGGCTGCAGGTGCGGCGACTGACCAGGAGGTGGCCGAATGGGCCTCACGAACGAGCAGAAGACCGAGATCATTGGGCAGCACGGCAAGACCGCTGCTGACACCGGATCGACGGAAGTCCAGGTGGCGCTCCTTACCACCCGTATCAATGAGCTCACCGAGCACCTCCGGTTCCACAAGCACGACCATCACTCGCGTCGCGGTCTGCTCAAGATGGTGGGACGCCGTCGGCGTCTCCTCCAGTACCTCCAGCGTGAGGATGTCGAGCGGTACCGCGCGATCGTGAAGGAACTCGGCCTGCGCCGCTAAGGGCGCCCGAGGAAGAATGGCGGCACGCGGGACGCGTGGCCGCTGGCAGCAGAAGAAGGGAAGTACCCACTATGAGTGACGTCTTTGGCACTGAAATCGCCGTTGAGGTCGCAGCAGGAGACATCAGTCTCCGCTTTGCGACCGGGCAGCTGGCGAAGCAGGCAGACGGCGCGGTGCTGGTCACCAGCGCCGACACCGTCGTCCTGTCCACCGTCGTCGGAGCGCAGGAGGCCCGCCCCGGCGCGGACTTCTTCCCGCTGACCGTCGACGTTGAAGAGAAGATGTACGCCGCCGGCAAGATTCCGGGCGGCTTCTTCAAGCGCGAGGGCAAGGCCACCGAGAAGGCCACCCTGAATGCGCGCATGATCGATCGTCCGATCCGCCCGCTGTTCCCGAAGGGCTTCCGCAACGAAGTCCAGGTCATCGGGACCGTGCTGAGCGTCGACATGATCGTCTCGCATGACATTCTCGCGATGAACGGCGCCTCCGCGGCGCTGATGATCTCCCCGCTGCCGTTCGCCGGCCCGGTCGGCGCTGTGCGCGTCGGTCTGATCGACGGCGAGCTGCGCGTCAACCCCTCCATGCCCGACATGCTCGAGAGCGATCTCGACCTGATCGTGTGCGGCACCCCCGAGGCCATCACCATGGTCGAGGCCGGCGCCAACATCGTGGCCGAGGACAAGATGGTCGAGGCGCTCGAGCTGGCCCACACCGTCATCAAGGACGTCTGCGCCGCGCAGATGGAGCTCCAGCAGAAGGCCGGCAAGGCCAAGTGGTACTCCGAGACCGTTGACGCCGAGCTGGACGCCAAGTACGGCGCCTCGTTCGACAGCGAGATCGCCGCGCACGGCATCAGCGGCGTCGAGAAGGCCCAGGCCGCAGCGTTCGCCGCTGAGTGCCCGCCCGTCTCGGCCGACGCGACCGAAGAGGTCATGGTCCGGCGCACGCAGGTCAAGTTCGCACTTGGCTTCATCAGCGATCGCCGCCGCGCCGCCGCCGTCAAGGCACCGGTGCAGGAGCAGTTCGGCGAGGCCATCAAGGGCCTGTCCGACGCTGAGCAGGACTCCAAGGAGCTCAAGAGCGCCAAGCGCTCTGCGCTGATCGAGCGCATCGTCAACGAGATCAAGCTGCCGTTCCCCTCGGGGTCGGAGCACGGTCTGGACGCTGCGACGACGGGTGCCGTCAAGGCCGCCATCGACAGCGTCTACAAGCAGATCGTCCGCACCAAGATCGCCGTTGACAAGCGGCGCCCCGACGGTCGCGGCGAGAACGAGATCCGCCCGATCGCCGTCCGCGCCGGCGCCATGCCGCGCACGCACGGCTCGGCGATCTTCACCCGCGGGCAGACGCAGGCGCTGACTCTGGTGACGCTCGGCACGATGAAGGAGGAGCAGCGGATCGACGACCTGTCCCTCGAGAACACCAAGCGCTACATCCACCACTACAACTTCCCGCCGTTCAGCGTTGGCGAGACCGGCTTCATGCGCGGTCCGAAGCGCCGCGACATCGGCCATGGTGCGCTCGCCGAGCGCGCCCTGCTCCCGGTCGTCCCGCCGGCGGATGAGTTTGCGTACACGATGCGCGCCGTCTCGGAGATCCTCGAGTCGAACGGCTCGTCGTCGATGGCGTCGGTATGCGGTTCCAGCCTCGCGCTGATGGACGCCGGTGTGCCGATCAAGGCTCCCGTCGCCGGTATCGCGATGGGCCTGATCAAGGAGGGCGATAGCCTCGTCATCCTGACTGACATCCAGGGCGCCGAGGATCATCTCGGCGACATGGACTTCAAGGTCGCCGGCACCGCCGAGGGTATCACCGCCCTGCAGATGGACATCAAGATCACGGGTGTCACCCGTGAGCTCTTGAAGGACGCGCTGTCCCGCGCCAAGGA
>CAJCBN010000046.1 GCA_903960645.1 uncultured Actinomycetes bacterium
CCCGACTTTGTCCGCGTCCGCTGCGGCGTCGGGCGCCCCGGCAAGGACGACCGGCGCGATGTCGCGGCCTACGTCCTCTCCCCCTTCGAGGCGCATGAGGATCCCGCTGCGCTGGCCCGCGACGCCGCCCGCTGCGCCGAGGCGATCATCGTCGAAGGCATCGACACCGCCCTGCAGCGCTGGCCGTGACCCGCCATGACCGCGCCACGTGTGGCGAACTAGTATTCGCCAGATGAATGCTCTGCTGGCGCGCTTCGCAATGGTGATCATGGTGCTGGTGGCGGCGTCGGCGACCGCCGCTACCGCCACCGCCGCCGTCGAAGGCAATCTCTCCTATACCGATCTCGGGTCCACCATCCGCATTGACGGCTGCGCATCAAGCACGTGTCCCACTGCCATCACGATTCCCGCGACTATCGCCGGTAAGCCGGTGACGACGATTGGCACCCACGCGTTCTTCGGGGCCGGGTTGCTGACGACGGTGACGTTTGAGGATACCAGCTCGCTCACGACGATCGGAGCCCAGGCGTTCCGCCAAACGGGCCTCACCGCGATCACGATTCCCGCCAGCGTGACCACGATCGGCGACGAAGCGTTCTGGGCGGCCGGATTGCTGACGACCGTGACGTTCGCGGGCACCAGCTCACTCACGACGATCGGAGCCCAGGCGTTCAGCCAAACGGGCCTCACCTCCATCGCGATTCCCGCCAGCGTGACCACGATCGGCAACGGCGCGTTCGTCGCGGCCGGGTTGCTGACGACGGTGACGTTCGGGGGCACCAGCTCGCTCACAACTATCGGCGTTGGCGCCTTCTACCAAACAGGTCTCACCTCCATCGCGATTCCCGCCAGCGTGACCACGATCGGAGAGCAGGCCTTCTTCAACACTCCCGCCCTCAAGACCGCCACCTTTGCCGCTGACGCCCGGCTCACGACCATCGGCAATAGCGCCTTCCGCCTATCGGGTCTGACCTCGGTGACGCTGCCCGACTCGGTCACCACGCTTGACAACGGGGTGTTCTTCCAAACGACCGCGCTCGAGACCGTCAGCATCGGCCGCGGACTCACGAGCATTCCGCAACTTGCGTTCTACGAGTCGGCACTCCGCTCCATTCGCTTCCGCGAACCGAGCGTTGTGACGAGTATCCAAAATCAGGCGTTTTACGGCGTGCCGAATCTTGCGACGATTACCGTTCCCTCGAGTGTCACCAGCGTGGGCGCGGACACGTTCTGGAACGCCACCGGACTCACCTCCGTGGTCTTCGCTTGGCCCAGCACCGTGCCGTCCTTCGGTTCCCGCACCTTCAACGGGACCTCGAATCTGACGACCATCGATTTCTTCGGCGCCGCGCCGACGGTGAGCGCGGGCGCCTTCGACGGCACGAGCGCTGCGCTCACCGTCCGCTACCTCGCCGCCACGGGCGGCTGGGCCGCGACGCTCGGCGGAATACCGACGGCGCTTGCGCCGCCCTGGACGCCCGCCACGCCGACGGCAACCGCGGGGGCAGGCTCTGCAGCGGTGACCACGTCCGTGGCATACCCGTCGAACGCGCCGTCGGAGATCCGTGTCACGGCCTCGCCCGGCGGACGTACGTGCAGCATTGTCGGGTCAGCCGGCACGTGCACCGTCACCGGGCTGACGGACGGCACCGCGTACACCTTCACAGCCACTGCAGCCAGTGCCGCGGGGGCGTCCGGCGCGTCAGATCCGTCGTCACCTGTGACGCCCGCAACGCCCGTGCAGGACACTGCTGTCGAGCTTCGAGTCTCCAAACCGCGGACCACCCGACGGGCGATCGTCTCGACCGTGACGATGTCGGGTCCCGGCGTGATCCGACAGATCGCAACGCGCCGCCCCCGTGCCGCAGGAGCGCCGCTCTGCACCGCAGTGCGGCGGACCGCGAAGGCTGGCTCACTCACGATCACCTGCGCCTTCACCCCACGCGTCCGAGCCGAGCTCCGCCGGCGCTCAATCCGCGCGGTCGTGACGACCACCTTCACGCCGATCGGTGGCGCCAAAACAACCTCGACGCGCACGATCGTCATCCCCCGCATGCGATAGCGCACGAGGGGGGGCGCCGGTAGAATGAGCCTCAACGACGGTGTGACAGCGAGGGAGGGGCAGCATGGCTGCGATCGAGAACAGGGCGTTCAAGCGCCAGGACGGCAAGGACAAGGTGACCGGCCTCGGTCGCTACACCGCCGATCTCCAACTGACGGGCATGACGCACTGCAAGTTCCGCTACGCGAACGTCGCGGCGGGACGCATCACGCGCATCGACACGACCAAGGCCGAGGCGCTGCCCGGCGTCTTCGCGGTCGTGACCCACGCGGACACCCCCGATCTCCAGCACGGCGGCTACATCCAGGATCGCCGCCTGTTCGCGAAGGAGTACGTGCGCTTCGAGGGCGAGATCATCGCCGCCGTCGCCGCCACCACGCCTGAGCTCGCCCAGCGCGCCTGCGATCTGATCGAGATCGACATCGAGCCGATGCCGATCATCAACGACATTGAGGAGTCGCTCACGGCCGGCTCGCCGCTCGTGCACGCCGACTGGCAGGACTACGGCGACGCGTTCGACATCGTCCGCGACGGCAACGACGCCTGCCACACCTCGATCGTCCACGGCGATGTCGAGGCCGGCTTCGCCGCCGCCGACCACGTCGTGCGCGAGCGCTACGTCGCCGACATGCAGCACGCCGCGCCGATCGAGCCGCGGGCCGTGATCGCCGAGTGGCATGGCGATCAGGTCACCATCTGGTCGTCGACGCAGGTGCCGTTCAACGCCCGCGCTGGTGTCGCCCACACGCTGCAGATGGCGGAGAACCAGGTCCGCGTGATCGTCCCCCACCTCGGCGGCGGCTTCGGCGGCAAGTGCGAGTTCCACTTCGAGGCGCACGTCGCCGCGGTTGCCCGCAAGGCGAAGCGCCCCGCGAAGCTCGTCTTCTCGCGTCGCGAGGAGTTCATCGCGCCCGACCATCGCCGTGAGGGCATGGTCATCGAGCTCGAGACGGGCGTGCGGAGCGACGGCACACTGACCGCGCGCCGCGCGAAGATCCTGATCGACAACGGCGCGTACACGGCCGACGCCGGCTTCTTCCCGGAGCTCGCCGGCATGCACGCGATCGGGCCGTACCGCCTGCCCGCCGTCGATATCCAGGCGCATCTCGCGTACACGAACCACCAGCCGTCCGGCTCGGTCCGCGCCCCCACGGCGCCCCAGGCCAACTGGGCGCTGGAGAGCCACATGGACGAGCTCGCCCGCACCATCGGCATGGATCCGCTCGCGTTCCGCCACCACAACATCGTGCAGGACGGCGACACGACCGCCACGGGCCAGGTGCTGGATCCGCACGGCGCACCGCAGTGCCTGTCCACGGCCGCTGAGCTGATCGGCTACGGCCGCGAGCTGCCGGCGGACGAGGCAATCGGCTTCGCCATCGGCTGGTGGCCGTCGTTCGGCTCCTCGTCGGGCGCGTACATCAAGTTCAACGGCGACGGCTCGGCCACCATCGTGACGGGGGCGCAGGAGTGCGGCTCCGGTGCCGTGATGGCGCTGCCGCGCCTCGCCGCTGCCCAGCTGGGCATGCAGCCGGAGGACTTCTCGATCGTCTACCAGGACACCGAGTCCGGCCCGTACGACATGGGCGCGTCCGGCTCCCAGACGACCTTCAACAACGGCCGCGCCGTGATGCGCGCCGCCGGTGAGCTGCGCGAGCGGCTGCTGGACATGGCCGCCGAGAAGCTCGAGGCCGCCAAGGGCGACATCGAGCTCGTCGACGGCACCGCGCGCGTCAAAGGTTCGCCGGCGAAGAGCGTCACGATCAGCGAGCTCGCCGCCGAGGCGACCGGTGGCGACCAGCTGATCTCGTCGGGCTCGGGCACGCCGCCGAGCGCGCCCGAGGTCGAGGGCTCGGCCTGCGTCGGCCGCATGGGCATGGACTCGTGGGTCGCCCCCACGTTCTTCTGCCACGCCGCGCACATCAAGGTCGATCGCGAGACCGGCGTGGTCCGCGTACTCAAGGTCGCAGCAGCGCACGACTCGGGCACGATCGTCAACCCGATCGGCGCCGAGGGGCAGATCGAGGGTGGCGTGATCATGGGTGTCGGTCAGGCGCTCCTCGAGGGCTCGAAGATCGGCGACGACGGCTGCATCCTCAACCCGGGCCTGCTCGAGTACAAGCTCCAGACGATGGCCGATGCGCCGGAGATCGCGGTCGCCTTCGTCGGTCCGCCGGCCACCGATGGCGGCCCGCTGGGTGCCAAGGGCATTGCCGAGCCGCCGAGCGTCCCGACCCTCGCCGCAATCGGCAACGGCATCGCCCAGGTCACGGGCGCCCGCGTCCGCCAGCTTCCCATGACGCCGAACCGCGTCTGGGACGCCATGCAGGGGTAGCACCGCACGCACGGGTCGCGTCGGTCTCCGGGCCGGCGCGACCCGCGTGCACGCGCCGGCCATGCGCTCGCACCTCGATCCTCGCCTCGCAGCCCGCCGCCTGCTCGAGCGGGTGCGACAGCAGCTTCCGCCCCGTGCGCCTATGGCGACAGGAACGGGCGCCTTCGACGACGTGCCGTGTGCGCAGCGCCCTGTCGCGCCGGCACGCGAGCTGCCCGAGGGGTCAGACCCCTCGGCGCCGCCGACTACTCCTCGCCGGTGACCTTCTTGATGCGCTCGCGGTTGCGCTTGGACTTCTCGCGGCGGAGCTTGACCAGCGCCTTGCGCTGGGCATTCTCGTTGGGCGGGGCGTTGATGACGAGGCGGCCGGTGACGTCGCCGTAGAGATTGCGGAAGACGAGCGCCGAGATCGGCCACACGAAGTACGTGGTGATCGCGAACGCAATCTGCTTCTGCAGCTCGTCCTGGAGCGGCGACAGGAAGATCGTGAAGCCGAACCAGACCGCCGCCGTGACGATGAAGATGCCGAGCAGGCAGGCGTACGTGCGCTTGAACCAGCGCGCCGCGATCTTCCAGCCCGCGGGCAGCGCCCGCAGGCCCTCCGCGTCGCCCGACGCCACCACGATCGGCGGGAAGACGATCAGCGGGTAGAGCACGATCGCGACGATCGGATGGAGGGTCGCCATCAGCGCGCCGAGCACGCCGGTGGCCGCGCAGGCGGCGGCGATCGAGCCGAGCCGCTGGCGGCCGCCGCCGGAGACGAGCGCGGTCGTCAGCGCGATCAGGAGGACGTTGCCGAGCGTGAAGCCGAGGAAGAAGATGAACAGCCCGAGCCACTCGGGCAGCGTCGCGGCGCTGACGATCAGGGCGGCGCCGATCGGCAGCAGCCCACACATGATCGTGTACAGCGAGTAGCCGAGGATGTTGATCCCGAAGCGACGGAAGGCCGCCTCGAAGTAGGCGCCGACGGGATGCAGGGGCCGCCCGGTCGGGCCGAGCGGTCCCTGCATCTCCTCGTCGATTTCACCGTCGTCCGGATCGATCGCGAGGTCGATGTCGTCGTCGGGGTCGACGTCGTCTGCGTCGCGGGAACGGCGGAAGCGACCCACGCTCAGACGACCGCCTGTGGAGTCTCGACGCGGAAGCCAATCGTGTCGCCGTCGCCGTCGACGTCGGCCACGATGCGCGAGCCATCGCCGATGTCGCCCTCGAGCAGGCGCAGGGCGAGCGGGTTCTCGAGCAGGCGCTGGATCGCGCGCTTGAGCGGGCGGGCGCCGTAGGTCGGGTCGTAGCCGTGCCGGCCCAGCAGGTCCTTGGCGGCGTCGGTCACCTCGAAGGCGATCCGCCGCTCCTCGACGCGGTGCACGAGCCGCGCGACCTGAAGCTCGACGATCTGCCGGATCTCGGCCTCGTCGAGCCGCTGGAAGATGACGGTCTCGTCAACACGGTTGAGGAACTCGGGACGGAACTGCTGCCGCAGGACGCCATCGACGCGCCGGCGGATCTCGTCCATCGAGAGCTCTCCGGTGATGAATTCCGCACCCGCGTTCGAGGTCATGATCAGAACCGTATTCGTAAAGTCCACGGTCCGCCCCTGCCCGTCGGTCAGACGGCCGTCGTCGAGCACCTGCAGGAGCAGGTTGAAGACGTCAGCGTGGGCCTTCTCGACCTCGTCGAGCAGGACCACGGAGTAGGGCCGGCGACGGATCGCCTCGGTCAGCTGGCCGCCCTCGTCGTAGCCGATGTAGCCGGGCGGCGCACCGACGAGCCGCGACACGCTGTGACGCTCCATGTACTCGCTCATGTCGATACGCACCATCGACTTCTCGTCGTCGAACAGGAGCTCGGCGAGGGTCTTCGCGAGCTCGGTCTTGCCGACGCCGGTGGGGCCGAGGAACAGGAACGAGCCGATCGGCCGGTCCGGATCGCCGAGTCCCGCGCGCGAGCGGCGGATCGCGTCGGAGACGGCGGTGATCGCCTCCTCCTGGCCGACGAGTCGCTCGTGCAGGCGCTCCTCGAGGTGGACGAGCTTCTGCATCTCGCCCTCCATCAGCCGGTTGACGGGGATGCCGGTCCAGGCCCCGACGACCTCGGCGATGTCCTCCTCGTCGACCTCTTCCTTGAGGAAGGAGCCGCTCTTCTGCACCTCATCGAGGGCCGCCGTCTCGGCGACGAGCTCGGCCTCGTAGGCCGGCAGGTCACCGTAGGTCAGCTTGGCGGCGCGCTGCAGGTCGGCCTCACGCTCGGCGCGCTCGGCCTCGGTCTTGACGTCCTCGATCATGCCCTTGAGTCGGCGGATGGCATCGATGTGGCGCTTCTCGAGCTCCCAGCGCTCGCGCATCACGCCGGCATCGGCGGTCAGCGTCTCGAGCTCGTTGGCGAGCGCCTCGCGCCGGTCGGCCGAGGCCGCGTCGGTCTCCTTGGCCAGCGCGGCGTTCTCGATCTCGATGCGCATGATGCGGCGCTCGATCTCGTCGAGCTCGGTTGGGCGCGAATCGATCTCGATGCGCAGGCGGCTGGCGGCCTCGTCGATCAGGTCGATCGCCTTGTCGGGCAGGAAGCGGTCGCCGATGTAGCGGTCGGAGAGCATGGCGGCGGCGATGATCGCGCTGTCCTGAATGCGGACGCCATGGTGGACCTCGTAGCGCTCCTTGAGGCCGCGCAGGATGCCGATCGCGTCCTCGACGCTCGGCTCGCCGACGAAGACGGGCTGGAAGCGGCGCGCGAGGGCGGCATCCTTCTCGACGTGCTTGCGATACTCGTCGAGCGTCGTGGCGCCGATCGCGCGCAACTCACCACGCGCCAGCATCGGCTTGAGCAGGTTGGCCGCGTCGACTGCACCTTCGGCGGCGCCGGCACCGATGATCGTGTGAAGCTCGTCGATGAACAGGACGAACTGCCCCTCGGATGCGGTGATCTCGCCGAGCAGGGCCTTGAGACGCTCCTCGAACTCGCCACGGAACTTGGCGCCGGCCAAGAGGGCACCCATATCGAGCGCCCAGATGCGGCGGCCGCGCAGGCTCTCCGGCACGTCGCCGGCGACGATGCGCTGGGCGAGGCCCTCCGCGATCGCGGTCTTACCGACGCCCGGGTCGCCGATCAGGACGGGGTTGTTCTTGGTGCGGCGCGAGAGCACCTGAACGACGCGGCGGATCTCATCGTCGCGGCCGATCACGGGGTCGACCTTGCCGGCCTCGGCGGCCGCGGTCAGGTCGAGCGCGTACTTCTCGAGCGCGCCGTAGAGCGCCTCGGCGTTCGGATCGGTTACGCGCTTGCCGCCGCGCACGCTCTTGAGCGCCTCGAGCAGCGCCTGCTTGGTGGCGTTGCCCCGGCGCAGGACGTCCTTGGCCGGGCCGGAGTACTCGGCCAGCGCGATCAGGACGTGCTCGGAGGCGACGTAGTCGTCCCCCATCTCCTGCGACTCGGCGAGCGAGCGATCGAGCACCTCGCGGAGCGCGAGCGAGGCCTGCGGCGCGGTGGCCGCGCCCTGCATGCTCGGGAGCTTGGCGAGCGCGTCGTCGGTGTCGCGGCGCAGCGCCTCGACGTCGGCGCCGACGCCGCGCAGCAGCGATTCGGCGACGGAGCCCTGCTCGGCCAGCAGGCCGGCGAGCAGGTGGAGCGGAGTCAGTTCGGGGTTGCCCGTGATGCGGGCGCGCTCGGCAGCGGTGGCAAGAGCCTCCTGCGCCTTCACGGTC
>CAJCBN010000047.1 GCA_903960645.1 uncultured Actinomycetes bacterium
ACGGTGATCACGCGCTTCTCCGCCCAGCCGATGCTCGAACGCACGGCGATCGGCTTCGAGACCTACCGCGCCCACGCCGCCATCGAGGCCGCGCTCGCCGCGTAGCGCCCGGACGGGCCGCGGCGTCAGAGGCGACCGGCGGCGCGCAGCAGCTCGACGACGCGGTCGTGCGGGAGCGCCGGCACGCGGCGGCCGAGGCGGCCGTGCATCTCATCGTTGGCGACGAGCGCGTTGACGATCGCCTCCTCGACGCTCTGCACGGTGGCGGCGAAGAGGCTGTCGATGCGGGTCCAGGGCAGGAAGCGCAGCGTGGAGATCTCCGCGGAGGTGGGCTCACCGAGCGGGAACCCGCCGGAGAAGGCGCCCGGGTTGGCGGTGGAGAAGGCGAGGAAGATGTCGCCCGAGAAGTGCGAGCCCGTGGTGCCGAGGCGGGCCAGGCCGAGCGGGATGCGGCGGGCCAGCGCCTTCATCTGCGTCGGCAGGAGCGGCGCGTCGGTCGCCAGGATCACGATGATCGAGCCGGCGCCCGGAGGCACGACCCAGTCGTCGGAGCCGAGCGGGTCATCGTCCTTGAGTGTCTCACCGAGCCGCACGCCGGCGATGGTCAACTCCGCGCGAGACCCGAAGTTGGCCTGGACGAAGGCGCCGACGGTGAACGTCTCGTCGCCCCACGCCACCTGCCGCGAGGCCGTGCCCGAGCCGGCCTTGAAGCCACAGCAGTTCATGCCCGTACCGCCCCCGACCGAGCCCTCCTCAATCGGGCCGGACACGGCCGTATCCAGCGCGGCGTGCACCTCGGCCTCGGTGATGCGGCGGTCGTTGATCGCGTGAAGGAAGCCGTCCCACGTCTCCGCGGCAACCGGCAGCGCCCACTCGTCGTTGGGATCGGGGAAGCGCTCGTGCACCCAGCTGTTGATGCCCGCCTGGGCGATGCCAACGGCGGCCGTACTGGTGATCGCGATCGGCAGGCTGACGGTGCCGGACTCCTCGATCCACGCCCAGCCTGTCATCTCGCCGTTGCCGTTGAGCGAGTAGACGCCGGCCGCGCACGCGTCGTGCGGATTGGCCTTGCCGCGCGGATGGATGCCGGTCACGCCCGTGCGCACGTCATCGCCCTCGATCACGGTCGTGTAGCCCACCTCCACACCGGCCACGTCCGTGATCGCGTTGAGCGGACCCGGCCTGCCGTCGAAGGGGATGCCAAGCGCGCGGGCGCGGGGCTTGCCGGACGGGGTGGCGAGCTGCGGATCGGTCATGGGCGGGAGTATGACGCGCACGCCATTTCCCCGTAGGCTTCACGCGGACAAGGAGGAGCACATGGCGGACGAGGGATTCATCGAGCTCGAGCACGGCCGGATCTGGTACCGGCGAAGCGGTGGCGGCGATGCCCTGCCGATCCTGCTCCTCCACGGCGGGCCCGGCGCCGCGGCGTACTACCTCGAGCCACTCGAGGAGCGCCTCGCCGAGCACCGCCCCGTCGTCGTCTACGACCAGCTCGGCTGCGGTCGCTCGGACATGCCCGACGATCCGTCGCTCTGGACGATCGATTACTTCACGAACGAGGTCGACCAGATGCGCGAGGCGCTCGGGCTCGACCAGTGCCACCTGCTCGGCCAGTCATGGGGTGGCTGGCTCTCGATCGACTACCTCTGCCGCCAGCCGCAGGGCATCGAGAAGGTGGTGCTCGCCTCGACCTCCTCGAACATGCCGCTGTTCGGCGAAAACTGCCGGCGCCTGATGGCCGACCTGCCCGCGCCGCACGGCGAGGTGCTGCTGGCCGGCAACCTCGACGATCCGCGCTACCCCGCCGCTGAGATGGCGTTCTACATGCGCCACGTGTGCCGCCTCGACCCGTGGCCCGAGTGCATGGCGAAGACCGGCGAGTCGCTCGACGGCAACCAGGTCTACAACACCATGAACGGCCCCAACGAGTTCACGCTCGTCGGCAACATGAAGGACTGGTCGCGCGACGCCGACCTGCACCGCATCACCCAGCCCACGCTGATCACCTACGGCGCCTACGACGAGCTGGGCGAGCCCTGTGCGTTGAAGATCAAGGAAGGCATCCCGCACGCGGAGCTCGTCCGCTTCGAGGAGTCCTCCCACGTCGCCCACATCGAGGAGGCCGACCGGTACGCCGCTGCCGTCGAGACCTTCCTCTCCCGTCAGGAGTCCCGATGACCGATCTCGCCTACCTCACCGCCAGCGAGGCCCTCGCCGGCTTCGCCGCCCGGACGCTCTCGCCCGTTGAGGTTCTGGACGCGCTGATCGCCCGTGCGGAGTCGGTCGAGCCCGCCGTCAACGCCTTCTGCTTCACGCGCTACGACGAGGCGCGCGCGGAGGCCAAGGCGTCCGAGGCCCGCTGGGCGGACGGCACGGCCCGACCGCTCGAAGGGATCGTCACGGCGATCAAGGACGAGATGCCGGTCGCCGGCCAGCCGTGGTCGATGGGCTCGCTGATCTACAAGGACCTCGTCGCCGAGGAGACGTCGCCGCTCGCCCAGCGCATGTTCGACGCCGGCTGCATCCAGCACGCGCGCACGACGACGCCGGAGTTCTCGTGCGCCGCGTTCACCCACTCGCGCGTGCACGGCGTGACGCGCAACCCGTGGAACCAGGAGTTCGCCGTCGGCGGCTCGTCCGGCGGCTCCGGCGCGTCGCTCGCCGCCGGCACCTCGACGCTGGCCGGTGGCTCCGATATCGGCGGCTCGATCCG
>CAJCBN010000048.1 GCA_903960645.1 uncultured Actinomycetes bacterium
GCCGAGTGCTGCACACCATCAGAGCCAACACTCGATCAGCCCCGTCAAGCCGAGCTGCGCTCGCCTTGAGCAGCATCGACGACGGCGCCCGCGAGCAACCACCCCACTTCCTCCAACCGCACGGCGCGGGCTTTCGAATCCCTCCCTCTCCGCCTCTCTTGCTCCCCTGTGATGGACATTCGGGGTCGAGCTCCCAGCCACCGCATCGAATCCTCGGTTACACCGAGGGTGTTCGCCGAGTGCTGCACACCATCAGAGCCAACACTCGATCAGCCTCGTCAAGCCGAGCAGAGCTCGCCTTGAGCACCGAGCCTCTGCCCTACGCCCCCGGCACGAACCGCACGATTGGCAGCCCCGTGCCGTCAACCACGGACCAGTCGGCCGGCGCGCCGCAGCGCGCGACCCGCACGGTCGGGTTGGCCATCGCCTCGCGCAGGCAGGCCTGCACCGCCTGCTGGCCGATCTGGTTCGGGTGCATCGGCTCGAAGGGCGAGTACGGCGGCAGAATGCGCACCATCTGCACCCGCTCGGCCTTGGCCACAACTTGGTCGGCGGTGATGGCGTCGACGTGCGCCGCGTCCTTCGCGCAGAGCTCGCGCCCGGCGAACGCCTCCGTGATGTCCACAAAGCGGACCGCTTTGCCGGTCGTCGTGGACGCGCGGGACGCAGCGCCCGCAAACTCGCGCATCAGGACGGCAAAGCGGGTGTTCAGCCACCGCACGTCCGCGTCGTAGAACGGGCACCCACCGCCGAAGAGGCGGCCGGCGTAGGTCTCCGGATAGCGGTTGCCTTCGCTGATCAGGCGGGGATACCCCTGCACGATCAGGTCCCAGGAGCCGTCCTCGTAGCCAGCGGCCCGCATCGTCGCGTGTGTGCGCTCGATCGCCGCCTGCACCTTGCGCCCGACCTCGGCCAGGGACGCGTCGGACAGGCGATCGCTGACGGCACGCGACGAACTGCACTCGTAGTTGAAGGGCCACGGCACCGCAAAGGCAGCCATGCAGCTCGCCATGACCGGACCGAAGCCCATGTCGTTGCCGCCGATCGTCAGCAGCACCGTCTTGATGCGCGCCCGACGAGCCACCTCATCGAGCAGCGTCAGCTGCCCGGGCATCCGCACGCCCAAGACGGGAACCGTGTACCCGTCGTCGATGCCGGGCTTGTACTGGCCGAGAACGAAGCCGCTGGTCGTCTTGGCGCCGGAGCAGGCAAGGTTGATGCCGACGGTACCCGGCACGTGGATCGCCGAACCGCGTGCGCGGTGGCAGCCGGGGATGGACTCGCCGCTCGGCGTGTCCCAGTAGGCGCTCTCGCCGTACGCGTCGACCAGATGGATGTTGCGCGTGGAGCCGACGTTGCCGCGCCAGCGGCCGGCCTCGCCGGAGACCATCGAGTCCCCGATGGAGACGTTGACCGTGGACCCGGGTGCCACCTGCACGAGCATCGCGTCGACTGCGGCACGTGCCGATGCCGCGATGCCGGCCGTGTCGGCGGGCGCAGCGGTGCCCTGCTCAGCCAGACGGGAGCGTGTTTCGAGATAGCGATCCTCGGCCACGGCCCCGATGCTGCGCACCAGCCGCCGGTCGCGCTGGGTGAGCGTGTTACGCGCGACCTGAATCTTCTGGATGGCATCGCCGACGCGTTGGTAGACGATCGCGCGGTCCTGTTCGCGATCACGGCTGCCGTCCGCGTTGCGCGTGACGATGTCCATCCGCACGCGGTTCGGTGCGGAGACGAGGATCCGCTGGGTCGTGATCGAAGACGTGCCGTCGTTCGACCGAACCCGGGTCGTAACCGGGCATTCGCCGATGGCGATGCGGAGCCTCGACCAGGCGTCGTCGATCCGCTCGTCGCCGTACGAGAACGTGAGGACGCGTACGCGTCGGCCGAGCCCGGTTGCCGCCCACTCGCCCCAGTGACGCGTGCTCATCATCGCGCGGGCCTCATAGGCCGCGCAGGGGTAGGGAGCCCGGCTGGTGTCGGTCGCGTACACCTCCGTCGCGCGGGGGGATAGCCGTGCACTCGGAAAGTCTGCGATGACGGGCAGCGACGTGCCGATCTCCGGCGTGGGCATCGGCAGTTCATCGCCGGCACGCGCGGTCGCCGAGGCCCCTGCCAGCAGGAGCGCCGCCAGCGCGATCGCGCCTGTCATCCTCGTCCACCGCATCTCAGTTGCCTTCGTGATCACCGACTGCTCCACGCCATCCTGCTCGACTGTTCGATGAATACGATGCACGAGCCGTGGGTCGCAATGCAACTCGCCGGTGAGACGCGCCACGAACCGCGCCATCGATGCGGGGGATCAGATCCGCCGGGGCCGCACTACCCCAGCGCCAGCACGCGCAGCGCCTCGCGCTCCGGCACCCGCCCCGGCGGGTCATCCGCCACGACGGCACGGAGCCAGAGTGCGTCGCCGAGCAGGTCGATCAGCTCGGGTAGGTCGTCGAGCGACCGATCCCCCTCGCGCGCAACGACAACGGCACCCCGATCCGCCTCGTAACGATCGCCGAACGGGATGCGGCGGCTGGCCAGAGCGACTTGCACGGCCGGGGTGAAGCGCTCGCGCACTTCGAGCTCGTCGCCCTCGGCCGCGAGGGTGAGGCGGACGGCCTGCTCGAAGGCGGCGCTCTCGAGGGCGAC
>CAJCBN010000049.1 GCA_903960645.1 uncultured Actinomycetes bacterium
GCCACGGTGACGATGTACATCGGCTCGGCGCAGATCGCCACTCGGCAGGAGCAGATCGCCGCCGGCCAGACGCAGAACGTCGCACTCGCACTGCCGCTCAAGCTCCAGCGGAAGCTGGCCGCCGATGGCGTGCTGAGCGTCATGGTCGTCACGACCATCGACATCGACGGCTCGCAGGTGCGCGTCCAGTCGACCATCCAGCTGACGGCCCCGCCGGCGCAGGCGGTGCGTTCAGCGTCGCTCAAGGCCAACGCCGATGGCTCGGCCGTCGTCACCGGCCAGTGCACGGGCTCGGCAGTCACCCGCTGTGATGGCACGATCACGCTCTATGGCGATCCATCGGTGTTGGACGCTGGTGCCGCACGTATCTCGCGCGCCAACGAGCGCGTCGTGATCGGCACGGCCAAGTTCGCCGGCGCCGCTGGCACGGCAGTCACCGCCAAGACTGCGCTCTCCGCTGCTGGCCGCAAGCTCCTGCAGAGGCGTGGCGCTGTGCGCGTCACGCCGGTCATGACCTTTAGCGGTGGCACACGGCTCGACAACGAACTGGCGGGCTTCACGCTATCGATGATGAACACCGAGCAGTGGCTGAGGCGCGCGATGGCGACGCTGTACGTCGGCGGCCAGCCCCGCATGGACCTCAACATCCTGCTTGATCAGGCCAAGCGCCGGGTCGTGCCGTGGAACGTGGCGGCGAACCGCATCGAGAACACGATCATCCCGCAGCGTGAGCGCGCTCGCCAGCGCGTGGCGGCCCTGCCCACGCCACCGCCGGCGCTCCGGCCGATCACGACGCTGCTCCTACGCGCGTTCAACCAGTCACTGCAGGCAAACCATGCGTACGTCAAGTGGCTCCGCAGTGGCCGGGCTGAGGACACGAAGGGTTGGCGGATGAGCCTGCGGGCCAGCGCGACCAAAGCCAAGTTGCTGCGCCAGCTCACCGCGGCCGGCGGCCCGTACGGTATCCGCGTACCCAGCGCCACGAACTTCTGGCCGTAGCCGGAACGCGGCCGCCGCCGCATCCTCCACGCGGTGATGCGCGGGCCCGGTGTCCAGGGCGGGCTACAGGCACCCAGGCGGCCGCCGTCAGAGCATCATTGGGCGTGCGTGAGCGCCCCTACAAACCCGCATGGTTATGCGGAAGTGGGGTGCTAGCACCCCGGCGCGAGCGTTCGTTTTCGCCTACGATTCCGGCTAGTGGTAACACACGTTACCCAACAATTGAATCGTCGGTGCGGGCACTCCGCGCTTCGCAGGATCCCGCCCCTCCGCTCCGCGCTGCCCATTTTCGGGCTGACCCTCGGTGTTCTGGCTCTGGTGCTGGGATTTTCCGGTCTCGCACAGGCTGCGCCGCCAACCGTCACGGCCGATCAGTCGCGGCTGTTCACGCCGCCGACGGTGCCGACCAATCCCGAGGAGGTGACGCCGCCGACGGACAAGGTCACGATCCCGGACAACCCCGCGCTGGCACTGGGCAGCGCCTTCACGCTCCAGGCGTGGGTCAAGCCGGACACGGATGTCGGAGCGCAGACGATCCTCGAGAAGCGGCAGTCGTATGCGCTGGCGCTTCGCAACGGCACCCTGCAGTATCAGCTCGACTCGACCCTGACCGGTACCCGCGGTATCTGGTTCGACACCCAGCTCGTGCTCCTGCCGAATCGCTGGACGCAGATCACGTTCGTCAAGAGCGGGCAGACCGTGACGGTGTACCTCAACGGCAGCGCTAAGTACACGCGGTCGCTCCAGGCCAACGACGCGAATGGCATCCCGTACGGCATCCCGCTCCTGATTTCCGCGAACACCAACCCGCTGCTGATCGGCAGTGATCTGTTCGAGAACGCCCCCTTCGACGGTCGGATCAGCGACGTCTCCTTGTGGAGCACGGCGCGCGCCGCCGGTGTGATCGCAGCGACGTACAACCTGCGCTTTGCCGCCGACATCGGCACGTGGTTCCTTGACGAGCCGTCGGGTGCGACCGCGTACACCAGCTCGCAGGCCGTCGGCGCCATCCTCAACGGCACCTACACGGGCACGTCTGCCTCGGTGGATGTGCCGACGCTGGGCAGCCGGCTCGACCTCAACGACACGCCGGCCTTCAGCGCCTACCTGCCGGGGTACGACCCCGCCGGCCCCGTCACGTTCGCGGTGGTGACGGCGCCGACCCTCGTCACGTTCGCCATCACGGACGCCGCCACGGGCGCCTTTACGCTCACGCCCGACGTCAACGCCAACGGGCTCGACAGCTTCGGCTACACCGTCACCAGCGGCGCGACCACGACGGACGAGCGCGTCTACCCGGTGCGCATCACCGACGCCACGCCGCCGACCGTGACGGGCTTCACGACCACCTCCGGGGACTTCAGCCACGCGGCCACGCAGACCTTCACGCTCACCTTCTCGGAGCCGGTCACCGGGATCACCGCGGAGGACTTCGCGAACCGCGGCGACGCGACCGGTTGCTCGATCGAGCCGGGTGAGGACACCGGCGATACCCGCACGATCGTCGTCTCGTCCTGCTCCGAAGGCACGCTGCAGCTGCGCTTCGCCGCGGGCGGTGCCGCCGATGCGGTGGGCAATACGGGACCGGCGGCCGCAGTCGACACGGTCATCATCACCGTCGACCGCACGCCGCCAGCCGTCTCGTCCTTCACGACGACGTTGACGGGCATGACGCGGGTCACGCCCCAGGTGTACACGCTGACCTTCAGCGAGTCGGTCACCGGCATCACCGCCGCGGACTTCACGAACGTGGGCACGTCCACCGGCTGCGTCTTCGACCCGGGCGCCGATACCGGCTCGACGCGCACCGTCTCGATCTCCAGCTGCGCCAACGGCACGCTGCAGCCGCGCCTGCGCGCCGACGCCGCGGTGGATCTCTCCGGCACCGCCGGCCCCACCGCCGCGGTGACGGTGGACAGCGCGATCACGCTCGACACGGTGCCGCCCACCTCGTTTGCGACGATCGCGCGTTCCGCGACCAACAACCCAACCGTCACGGTGGGCTACACCGCCTCGGACATCGGCACGGTCCAGACCATCGACGCCTACTACTCGACGAGCCTGTCGCTGACCTTCCCCGAGCCGTGCGGGCAGACGACGTCGTCGGCGGCCAGCGGGACGGTGGCCTGCGACCTGCCGGCCACCGATCCCGTCGACGGCTCGCGTTCGACGGACGGCACGTACTACGTCTGGACCGTCGCGACGGACTCGGCCGGCAACGTCGAGGCGACCCCGCTCACGTACGACGCGCAGATCATCCTCGACCGGGTGCCGCCGCTGCTCGCGTCGTTCACCACGACGTCCGAGGTGGTCTCGGCCGCGACCACGTTCACGTACAGCCTGGCGTTCTCCGAGTCGGTCACCGGCCTTGGCTCCGGCGACTTCCGCAACCGCGGTACGGCAACCGGCTGCACGTTCAACCCCGGGACCGACGTGGGTGACACGCGCACGCTGACCGTGACCGGCTGCTCGACCGGCACGTTGATCCCGGCCTTCGCCGCCACCGGTGCGCAGGATCTGGCCGGCAACCTCGGCCCGGCGACTGAGCAGAACGCGTCGCCCACCATCACGATCGATCGTGCCGCGCCGACGCTCGCCAACTTCGCGCTGGCCGGCACGGAGGGCGCGACGATGTTCTTCAGCCCGTCGAGCTTCGCCGCACCGTTTGGCGATGACCGCGCGCTGGAGCCGCACAGCATCATCGTTCAGACGCTGCCGACATCGGGCGCGCTCTGGTTCAACGCTTCGCTCGTCACCATTGGGCAGGCGATCCCGTACGACGACCTCGGCCAGCTGTCGTACGTGCCCGTTGAGTTCGCCAACGGCACGTTCACCTTCACCGTCACGGCCTCCGACGGCGTCAACGCCTCGACCCCGCCCACCACGGTGTCGATCGTGCTGGCGCCGGTCACGAACCAGCCGACCGTCACGCACATCGACCCGCTGACGGGTGCGAACGAGGACCAGACCTTCACGATCACCTACGCGGCCCTGCTTGCGTCGTCGGACGCCGTCGCCCGCGACGCGACGCTGCAGTTCCGAATCGAGTCGGTCCTGACGGGCAGCGTGGCCAAGGGCGGAGTTCCCGTCACCCCGGGCGTGACCGCGATCGGACCGGGGGAGTCGTTCGTCTGGACGCCGCCTGCGAACGCCTACGGCCTGCTCAACGCGTTCACGGTGCGTGCCTTCGACGGGATCAACGCGTCGGCCTCGGCGATTCTCGTCCAGGCGCAGGTCGCCGCGCAGGCCTGTCCCACCAGCGACTCCGTCGCCAACGGCTGGAACGTCCGCCAGGTGGTCGCGACCGGCGAGTGCACCTGGGTCGCACCGGATGGCGTGACGAGCATCCAGACTCTCGTCGTCGCCGGCGGCGGCGGCGGTGGCGGTGGGTCCCACACCTACGGCGCCACGTACTACACCGGTGGTGGCGGTGGCGCCGGCGGCCTCGTCAACAACACGGGCTACTCGGTGTCGCCCGGCTCCTCGTACCGCATCACGGTCGGCACCGGCGGCACGGCCGGCAACAGCGGCGGTGGATCCGCTTTCGGCCCGCTGATGGCGACGGGCGGCGGCTATGGCGGCGAGGGCGCCACCGGTGCCAACACGTTCACGTTGAATGGGGTCCGGGGCGGCGACGGCGGCTCGGGCGGCGGTGGCGGCGCCTCGTACAACGGCACGGGCGGCGCCGGTGGCACCGCGACGACCGGGCAGGGCAGCAACGGCACCACGGGTTCGGGCGGCACGGCGCGCATCGGCGGCTCGGGTGGCGGAGCGAGTGGCACATCGACCGGGCTCACCAGCACGTTCACCGGCTCGAGCGTCACGTACGCGCGCGGCGGCATCGGGCGCGGCATGAGCGCTGCTCGGTCCACGGTGGCCAACTCCGGCAACGGCGGCGACTCCAGCACCGCCGGCTCGTCCGGCGTCGTGATGCTGCGGTGGGCGACCGCGGCGCCGACCATCGCCGCGATCGCAGACCAGGGCACCAACTCGAACACGATGATCAGCGGCATCGCCGTCACCGTCGGCGATGCCGATACGGCGACCTCCTCCCTGACCGTCACGGCCACCTCTGGCAACACCACGATCATCCCCAACGCGAACATCACCGTCGGGGGCTCGGGCGCCAACCGCACGCTGTCGATCACGCCCGCCACGGGGCAGTCGGGCCTCACCACGATCACCGTCAACGTCACCGACGGCGCGACGACAACCAGCACGAGCTTCATCCTCACGGTCGGCGATCTCGTCAAGCCGGTCTCGAGCGGTGCGATCACGGCGACGCAGACGAACGCCACGACCGTGCCCGTCGCCTACACGGCGTCGGACGTCGGCGGTCTTGCCAGCATCCGCGCCTACTACTCGACCGCCGTGAACCTCTCCTCGCCGACCCTCTGCGCCACCGTGGTCTCCACCGCGACGAGCGGCACGCTCAACTGCGCGATTCCGTCGACGCCGGCCACCTACTACGTCTTCACCCGCGCGACGGATGCCGTCGGCAACGTCGAGGACGCGCCGGTCGCCGCCGACGACACGATCGTCTTCATGCCGGCGGCCACGCTCGGCACGATCACGCCGACGTACACGAAGTCGACCAGCGTGACGGTCGCGTACACGGCGAGCGTGCTCGACAACCTGCAGTCCGTCAGCGCGTACTACTCCACCTCGGGCGCGCTGACCTCCCCGGTCCTCTGCGGCACGACGACCTCTTCGGCGGCGAGCGGCACGATCACCTGCACGCTGCCGAACGTCGAGGCGACGTACGCCATCTGGACGCAGTCGCGCGACGCCTTCGGCAACGTCGAGGCGGCGCCGGGCAGTGCCGACGACATGATCGCGTACGACACGACCGCGCCGGTCACCGTCGTCTCCACGGTCACCGCGCAGAGCGCCACGACGGCCGTGACCAACGTCGCGATCGCCATCACCGAGAGCGGTGTGATGGTGAGCGGCACCATCTACTACTCGACGAGCGCCAACATGAGCGGCGCCGTCAGCTGCGGTACGTGGACGAGCGCGAGCACCTCGTTGACGAGCCAGACGTGCACCCTGCCGGCGTCCGACGGCACGTACTACCTTGCGGCACGTGGCACCGACCTCGCCGGCAACACCGAGGCGATGCACGCCACGGGCGACGACTCGATCATCCTCGACCGCGTGGCACCGGTCTCGAGCGGCGCGATCACCGCGACGCTCACCAACAACGTCGCCGTCCCGGTCGCCTACACGGCGTCCGACGCCAACACGATCACGAATGTCACCGCCTACTACTCCACGGCAGTGGGCCTGACGTCGCCGACGCAGTGTGGGACCGTCAGCTCGGCCGCGACCAGCGGCACCATCACCTGCACCCTGCCGAGCTCGACCGCGACGTACTACGTGTACACGCGCACGACCGATCTCGCCGGCAACGTCGAGGCTGCACCGGGCACTGCGGACGACTCGATCGTGCTCGACGTGACCGCACCCGCGGCGATCGTGCCCGACCTCAATGCCGGCTCGGACTCGGGCTCGAGCAGCACTGACAACGTGACGGCCACGCGCACGCCGACGATCGATGTCGTCACCTGGGAGTCGGGTGCGACCACCGTCGTCACGGCGACGTCGCCGGGGCAGACGACGGTCACCTGCACGGCCATCGCGGCGAGCTGCGCCCTGCCATCGCTCGTGGACGGGACGTGGACCATCACCGCACGACAGACCGATCCCGCTGGCAACCAGTCGGGCGCGGGTTCCTCGCTGGCGTTCCGCGTCGACAACACCGCGCCGGTGGTGACGGCCTTTGCCTACTCGGCCAACAGCGCCGGCGGCACGACCTACTCGGTCAGCTTCGACGAGATCGTCGCGGGCCTCGCCGCCGGCGACTTCACCATGGGCGGCACGGCCACGGGCTGGTCGGTAACCGGCGTGACGGGCTCCGGCGCGGGCCCCTACGTGATCACCCTGACCGGGTCGAGCCGTGGGACGCTAATCCCGCAGCTCGCTGCCGGCGCCGTGGCCAACCAGGTCAACCTGACCGGCCCAGGGCTGGCGACGGATGGCGGCACGAGCACGGCGCAGGAGCCCTGGCTGTCGGCGCAGCCGACGCTCACGCTGACCACGAGCAGCGTGGGGCAGAACGTCACGCTCACGGTCACCGACGGCACGTGGGTCGTGATCCCCGGCGGCACCGTCTCGCGCAAGTGGCAGTACTCGACCAACGGCGGCACCCTCTGGACCGACTACGGCAGCACGGCCACCTCGATCACGCCGTCCGGGACGTACAAGGGCAACGCGTTCCGTACCGTCATCACCTATACGAACGCGCACGGCACCATGAAGGTCGCGTCCCCAACGAAGGTCGTCACGTGGTTCGGCTACACGGGCAGCACGCAGAGTTGGACGCCGCCCGCGGGCGTGACCGGCGTGCAGGTGGACGCCAGCGGTGCCGGCGGCGGCACCAGCGGCACGGGCACGCAGGGTCGCGGTGGACGCATCAACGCAACGCTCGCGACGACTCCCGGAAGTCCGCTCACCCTTGTCGTCGGCGGGCGCGGGGGCGACTCTTACGAGGCGAGCGGCGGGTCGTACTCGTACTCGTGCGGCGGCTCGAGGAGCTACGGCCCCTGGTACACCGGCGGCGGCTACAACGGCGGCGCGATGGCGAGCAACAGCTCGATCACCCGCACGGTCCAAGGCTCTTCGTGCGGGTATTACTCCTGGGGAAGTTGGTGGTACTACTACTCTTCGGTCGGCGCCGGCGGCGGCGGCGCGACCGATGTTCGCACCGGTGCAGGCTTGGCCAACCGGGTGCTGGTTGCCGGCGGTGGCGGCGGCATGGGCGCATCCTCGAGCAGCGGCGGACTCGGCGGCGGTCTGAGCGGTGGCAGCAGCAGTTCGGGCGGTGCCGGTGGTACGGAGTCTGCCGGAGGCGGGAGCGGCGGTGCGCTCGGCACCGGTGGAATGAGCAGCGAGGGCGGCGGCGCGGGCGGCGGCGGCTACTACGGCGGTGGTGGGTCGGGCAGCGCCTCGGGCGGCGGCGGCGGCGGCTCCTCGTACGCCGGCACGGGCACCTCGAATGTGACCCACACGCAGGGCGACGTCAACGCCACCGGGGACGGCATCCTCGCGCTCTCGTACGACGTCGTCCCGGACGCGTCCGTGATCAGCATCGACCCGCACGCCGACCCGATCGTCGGGCGCTTCGCGCAGACGTTCTCGATCGGGTTCACCGGCACGCCGACGGGTCTGACGGCTGACGACCTGACCGTCACCGGCGTCACCGGCTGGGACATCACGAGCATCGTCGGCTACGGCCTCGGCCCGTACATGGTCACGATCACGCCCGGCGAGACGCCGTCGGAGGGCACGCTCGGCCTGCGCCTCAACGCGAACACGGTGACGATCGGCGGCAGCCCGGCCCCGGCGGTCAACGTCAACTCGACGGGCTCGGTCGTGGTCGACCTGACCGGTCCGGCGATGACGTCGTTTACCACGACCTCGCTGACGCCGACGAACGCCGCGACGCTCACGTACACGCTCACGCTCAACTCCTCGACGATCGGGGTCGCCAACAGCGACTTCTCGAACGTTGGCACGGCACCGAGCTGCACCCTGGCCGCGACGGGGTCGGGGGCCACGCGCACCGTCACGATCTCAAGCTGCGGCGAGGGCACCGTCATACCGCGCTTCACCCCGACCTCCGCCGTCACCGATCTCTACGCCAACCAGACCACGTTCGGGTCGTTCGACGGGCGCTCCACGCTGATCGACCGGACGGCACCGACCGCGCCGACGACGCCCGACCTGGTGACCGCATCCGACCTCGGAGAGTCGTCGACCGACGACCTGACCAAGGCGACGACACCGACGATCTCGATCGGCGGGCTCGAGGCCGACGCGTCGGCCGTGATCACCGCGACGAAGTCGGGCTCGTCGAACGTCACCTGCTCGATCACCAGCAGCGGCATCGTGGCCGGCGTCGGCTCGTGTTCCCTGCCGACCCTCGCCGACGGCACGTGGTCGATCACCGCCCGCCAGACCGACTACGCCACCACCCTCAGCACGACCTCAGCGGCACTCGCGATCACGGTCGACACCGTCGTGCCGAACGTCTCGTGGACCACGCTGCCGGACTCGCTCGTCACCGGCACGACGGCGACCTACGTGGCGACGTTCACCGAGGCCGTGTACGGCGTTGCTGCCGCGGACTTCTCCAACGCCAGTAACGCCGCCGGGTGCGTCTTCTCGCCGAGCGCAGATTCCGGCACCACGCGCACGGTTGATGTGACCTGCGACGACGGCGGCCTCGCCGCGCGCTTCGCCGCCAACGGCGCGATCGACACTGCCGGCAACACGGGACCGAGCGCCGCACGCACGGCAGCGGCGACGACCGCCATGCGCAAGCTCTACGACTTCGCCAGCCACACGTTCACGCCGTGCGGGAAGACCGGTTCGAGCGGCCCGGCGCAGAGCACCTGCCAGTCCAACTACACGACGACCTGGGACAACGACTCCACGCTCTTCACCGTCACCAGCGGTATCCAGTACTGGCAGGTGCCCGTCACCGGCTCCTACGAGATCGCCGCCGCCGGCGCGGCGGGTGCCGGAGGCGTGCAGGGGGGGACGGGGCAGACCGTGCTCGGTGGTGGCGGCATGGTGCTGCAGGGTCGCGTCGACCTCACGGCCGGGCAGATCCTCAAGATCCTGCCGGGGCAGATGGGGACGACGTACACCGGCATGGCACCGACGGGCGGTGGTGGTGGCGGCTCGTTCGTGACGACGTCGGCGAATGCTGCGCTCGTGGTTGCGGGCGGTGGCGGCGGCAACGGCTACCACTCCGGCTACTACTCGGGAACGGTGGGTTCGCCGGGCGTGAGGACGACGGCGGGCGCGGCGGGCGAAGGCGACTACGCCGGCGCTGGTGGCACCGGCGGCAACGGTGGTGCGGCTGGCAACGATGGTGCAGTGCGCGGTGGTGGTGGCGGCGGCCTGCTCACCAGCGGCACCATCAACTATGCGGGCACGGCCTTCGTCGGCGGCGGCAGCGGCGGCTTCGGCTACACGAGCAACGGCTACTACGGCTACGGCGGCTTCGGCGGCGGTGGCGCCTCGGGACAATGGTCGGGCGGTGGCGGTGGCGGCTACTCCGGTGGTGGTGGCGGCGGTTATCGCAATAGCGGGTACTACTCGGGTGGCGGCGGTGGCGGCTCCTACGCGGCACCCAGCGTCTCGCGCACCGCGTACCTCGCGACCAGCGACTACACCGGCGCGGTCAACACTGGGCAGGGCTACGTGACGATCCGCGCGGCGCGCACGATCCAGACCATCACGTTCCCGACGATCGCCGACCGCACCTACGGCGAGGCGGCGTTCGTCCTCGATGCGACCGCCGACTCGGGGCTGACGCCGACCTACGCGTCGCTGACGCCGACGATCTGCAGCGTCGCCGTGGCGACCGTCACGCTGCTGCGGTCGGGCACCTGCACGATCCAGGCCTACAGCGTCGGCGACACCACGTACGACGCCGACACCGCGCAGCGCTCGTTCACGATCGCCAAGGCGCCGCTGACGATCACCGCCTCGAGCACCACCCGGACCTACGGCGATGCGGTGCCGACGATCACGCCGGGCTACACGGGTCTTCAGTACGGCGAGTCGGCCAGCGCGGGCCTGACCACGCAGCCAAGCTGCACCACGGTGTACAGCGTCACCTCGAACGCCGGTACGACGCCGGCCACCACGTGCTCGGGTGCGGCGTCCCACAAGTACACGCTCGCCTACGCGGCGGGCACCGTCACCGTCGGCCAGCGCCCGGTCACGCTCACGGCGGCGAGCTTCACGCTCGCCTTCGGTGCCGCGATCCCGACCGTCACGTTCACGCTCGCCAACATGGCCAACAGCGAGACGGCGACCGTCTTCTCGACGCAGCCGACCTGCACGACGACGTACCGCGACGGCGACGTCCCGAGCACCGCGAACACCACGGAATGCCAGGGTGCGGTGGCGACCAACTACTCCTTCACCTACGTCGGCGGCGCGATCACCACCAATCCGAAGATCGTCACCGTCACGGCCTCGACCCACACTCGGGTCTACGGCGATCCGGACGTGCCGGCGATCACGCCGAGCTACACCGGTTGGGAGAACGGCGACACCGAGGCGATCATCACCACCCAGCCGACGTGCTCGACCGTGTACACGGCGACGACAACCGTCCCCGCCGGCGCGGCGACCACGTGCACGGGCACGGTCGCACCGAACTACTCCTTCACGTACGTGGCCGGGCGGGTCAACGTGACGAAGCGCTTCGTCACCGTCACCGCCTCGAACGGCACGACGACGTACGGCACGACTGCGCCGGCGATCTCGCCCAGCTACGGCTCGGAGTGGGTCAACGGCCAGGGCTCGGGCGTGGTCAGCAGCATGCTCTGCACGTCGGCCTGGTCGGTGACCACGCGCGTCGCGGAGACACCGCGCTCCTACTGCTACAACGCCACGGCGACGAACTACCAGTTCACCTACGTCGACGGCACCGTGACGGTCCTGCAGAAGCCGGTCACCGTGACGGCGTCGAGCCCGAGCGTGCGGTACGGCGCGGCGATCCCGACCATCACCGCCTCCTATTCCGGACTCGTCAACGGCGCCACCGAGTTCACGCTCAGCACCGTGCCGACCTGCGTGACGGTGTACACGGTGCTCGACAACGTGGGGCAGACGCCGGCGACGTCCTGCTCGGGCGCCGTCGCCGCCGACTACTCGTTCCCGACGTACGTCCCCGGCGCCGTCACGATCACCAAGCGCCCGATCACGGTGCGCGCGCAGTCCTACACCGTCACCTACGGCGACGCCAAGCCGACCGTGAC
>CAJCBN010000050.1 GCA_903960645.1 uncultured Actinomycetes bacterium
CTCCAGCCCCGTGGGGATCCGGATCCACACGCGCTGAACCGGATCGCCATCGAGACGGGTCCGCCAAACCGGCGATTGCCTCTCGAGCCCCCTGGGGATCCGCCTCCTACGGATCCTGATCCATGTGCGGAGGCGACGAGGAAGTCATCAGCGGCGATTGCCTCTCCAGCCCCGTGGGGATCCGGATCCACACGCGCTGAGCCAGATCGCCATCGAGACGGGTCCACCAAACCGGCGATTGTCTCTCGAGCCCCCGGGGGACCCGGATCCTACGAAGCCTCCTGCCACACTCCACCACACATGCTGCGCTTGCCCCTCTGTGCCCTGATCGCGCTGCTCGCGCTCACCTTCTGCGCCACGGCGGGCGCGGCCACGACCACGGTGATGACGCGAAACCTCTACCTCGGCGCCGATGTCGGCGTGGCGCTGAAGCTCCTGCCGGACATGCCCGCCGCGGCGCAGTTCATGTGGGACCAGGTGGCGGCAACGGATTTTCGCCGGCGCGCACCACGCTTCGCCGCTGAGGCCGCGCGCGAGCGCCCGGACGTGATCGGCCTACAGGAGGCGACGAGGTGGAGCTGCTCGACCGGCTTTGGCGGCAATCGACGCGTGGTCTTCGACTTCACACAAGAGTTCCTGGCCGCGACCGAGGCGGCCGGCACACCGTACGTCCTCGCCACCGCCGACGGGCGTTCGGCGCAGAATCCGAGCTTCGGCCTCGGTCCAATTCCATTTCTGACGCGTATTCACGACCCGGCGACCTTCCAACCGCTCTTCGGCACGGACGACGCCGACTGCGGCTTCCAAATCGGTGATGCACTCGCGATCCGCGCCGACCTTGCACCTCGGGTGCGCGCTGTCGGCGTCGGCGACTTTCCAACCGGGACGACAATCGCACCGCTTGTGCTCGTCATACCGCGCGGCTTCGTGTGGGCCGATATCGACCTCGACGGCACGCCCGTGCGCTTCGTATCGACGCACCTCGAGTCGTTGTGGACAGCCGGCGAGACACCATCATCCGCCCGACAGGCCAGCCAGCTCGTGGAGACGCTCGCCTCCACCACCATGCCGCTCGTCGTAATGGGTGACTTCAACAGCGACCCCCGGGATCCGCGCGACCCCGGCGATAATCCCGGCGGGCAGCCCGAGATGAGCGCCACCTGCCCCGCCCAGAGCGGCGACGGTGACGCCCGCTGCAACGCGTACTGGACGATGCGCGAGGCGGGCTACGCAGACGCCGGGCCGGACGCGACAGATCCTCGCAACTTCACCTGGGGCGCCAGCGCCCTGCTCGCAGGGCCGGACCCGGCGCGGGTGCCGGCGGCGATCGACGCGGGAAATGCGCACGGTCTCACCGATCGCCTCGACTACATCTTCCTGCGCAATGGTCCTCAGGCCGTGGAGGCGCACCTGATCGGCGCGGCGTGGCCGGCTGGAGCAGACCTGTGGGACTGCAACGCGCCCGAGCAGGTACGCGATGCCGCACAGGCCGCTGTGGCGTTGGGGATCGAAGCACCCAGCCCGACGCAGTGCCTCCCCACGGATCATGCCGGCATCGTCACGACGATCTCGCTCCCCGCCTCGAACGTGATCGACCCACCACTGCCACAGCACACGTCGGGTCGCCCCCTGATGGCGACGATCGCCCTCATCGCGATCGCAGTGGTCGCCGCCGCCGTAGCTGTGCATATCGCGCTGGCCCTCCTCCTGCTCGTGCCGCTGATTGTGGTCGTGGTCGTGGTTGCCGACCGCCGCCGCCGTCGCGCCTGATAGCGGCGAAGAACGGGGCGTGAATCGCGTATGTATGCGGATTCCGTCTGCCCGAGAGGCACGTTACCGAATATTTACAGGTTATTGCTTGACAAAACCAGAGATCCTACGGAATACTGTGGTCATGCGAATCGATCAGATCACCTCCCACCCCACGCACACCGCTCCCGTCCCGGCGTTCAACTTCCTGTTCGCGTCGGCCGAGCCGCGCCAGTCCAGCCGCCGCAAGTTGTCGTGGCTCACGCGCCCGGCGCTGCGCACGAAGCGCGTGTAGCTCCCACTTTTCTCTCCACCCTCCCTCTCTCCTCACAGTGGGCCCTCGCTTCGGCGGGGGCCCTTCTGCGTTCTTGGGCCGGTCTGCGATCCTGTCGCCATGGCCGCTCCCCGCAAGCCCCGCCTCAAGGCCCGCGTCGCGATTGAGCAGAACGGGCACATCCTCTGCGTGCTGCACGCCAAGCCACGCGAGGAGCCCTTCTGGTGCCTGCCCGGCGGCAACGTCGACGACGGTGAGACGCTGATCGAAGGCGCGATCCGTGAGCTTCGCGAGGAGGTCGGGGTCGAGGTGGAGACCGACGGCGCCATCCTGATCGTCGACGGCCCTGAGGCGGGGGCCGTCGAGGTGATCCTGCGCGGCATCATCACCGCCGGCGAGGCGGCGATCGGCGATGACTCGGGCGATGCCTATCTGGCCGAGGCGGCCTGGATCGCCGTGGATGAGCTCCCGGCCACGTTTCGACCAACCGTCCTGCGGGAGCTCCTGCAGCAGCCGGGTGGACTCAGCGGCCTGCCGGCGATCGACGTCGCCAACTGGGTCGCGTAGGCACACTCCCCCGCGCGGACGGAAGCGCATCGTGGGGTGACTCCTGCGTGGATGCGACAAAAAGGGTCAGACCCATTCGTCGCATGAGCGCCAGATCCGTTGGGGGTTTCTCCCTACGCCACTCCGCGTATGCGACGAATGGGTCTGACCCCGTTGTCGCATCCACGCCCCACCGGCATCGCGTTGCCAGCCACCGGCCCGCCATGCACGCGAGCGCCCACCGCCGAAATGCGGTGACCGGCCCCTAGTCCAGGCGGCTGGCTTCGAGCCAGGCCAGGTCGGTCGGAATGCCCAGCCCGGGACCCTCCGGCGGCCGGATCGTGCCGTCCTCGCCCGCGAAGAGCGGGGCGGGCAGCAGCCAGTCACGCCGATCAGGGCCCCAGCCCGGGGGATCGAAGGGCACCTCGACGAACGGACACGTGGACCACGCCAGCGCGGCATGCAGGTTGACGAGGAAGCCCAGGCCATTCGTCCACGTGTGCGGCGACCACATGCGCCCGCTCAGCACAGCCAGATCGGCCAGGCGCCGTGCGCCCGTGATGCCGCCGGCGAGGGCGACGTCGCACTGGATGACGTCCACGCCACCACGCAGCAGCAGGTCACGCGCCTCGTGCGATTGACGGACCATCTCACCGCCGGCGATGCGCAGCGCGGTCTTGGCGCGCAGCTCGGCGTAGCCCGCCACGTCGGCGGTGGGCAGCGGCTCCTCAAGCCAGTACACGCCCATGCGCTCGAAGGCGCGGGCGGCCTGCACGGCCTCGGCGACGTCCCAGCCGAGGCGGGGATCCCCCGTCATCCGCCAGCCGTAGTTTGCGTCAACCATGATCTCCATGTCGGCGCCGATGGCGTCACGCACCTGCTCGACGACCGTCGCGGACTGGCGCCAGTCACCAAGCGGGAGCCGCAGCTTGACGGCCTTGAACCCGGCCATGCGCAGGTGCATCGTGCGCTCGGCGCGCTCCGCGGGCTCGATGACCTCGGCGGTCGAGGCGTAGGCCAGCAGGCTCTCGTTACGTCCACCGAGAAAACGCCACAGCGGCTCGCCCGCCGCCCGCGCCGCGAGGTCGGCACAGGCCGCTTCGGCCACCCACGGCCGGCCGCCGTGGAAGTCGACGGTCTCGCAGATGCGGTGGATGAGGTCGAGACGGCGCGGGTCGAGGCCCACGAGGTGCCGCTGCAGCAGCTTGAGGTCCGGGAGGTTGTCGCCGCCGCCGATGCCGACCGTACCGTCGTCGGCGGTGACGATGACGACCTCCGCGTCCTGGTAGGTGCGCGGCACGGGGTCCCACGACATCGTCACGGGCGTGCCCCACAGGTTGCGGTAGCGGCGGACCTCGATCGACGCGATCTTCATAGCGCAGAGCCTAGCTGCGAACGTCGAGCATCACGCGTCGCGATGCACCCTGGTGCATCAGCTCGAACGCCTCGTTGACCCGGTCCAGCGGCAGTCGATGACTGATCAGCTTCTCGAGCGGTAGCCGTCCCTGACGGTGGAGCTCCAGCAGCTGCGGGAACATCTCCGGCGGGTACGACGACCCGTAGATCGAGCCGAGGATGCGGCGCTCCATGCGCGGCAGGGCCAGCGCGGGGAACGACACGATCGCGTCGGCTCGCGGAATGCCGATCAGCACCGCCGCACCGCGCACGCGCGTGGATAGGTAGCAGGCCGTGGCGACCTCAGGACGGCCCGTGGCCTCCACGGCGCAGTCGACACCCGTGCCGACGAGCGCACGCACCGCATCAGCCGTGGACTCGGCGTCGCCCTGCCACTGCACCGCGTGAGTGGCGCCGCAGTCGATCGCGTCATCGAGCTTCTCCTGCGAGAGGTCGACGGCGATGACGCACTCCGCGCCCGCCGCACGCGCGCCCATGATCGCCGACAGCCCCACGCCGCCGCAGCCGAAGATGGCGACGCGATCGCCGGGACGCACCTGACCGGTGTTCCAGACGGCGCCGACGCCGGTCGTGACCGCGCAGCCGACGATCGAGGCGATGTCGAGCGGATCGTCATCACGAATCAGGACGCAGGACGCGTCGGGCACCACGCACGCCTCGGCGAACGTCGAGAGGAAGGAGTTGTGGAAGATCGTCTCGCCATCGTGCGAGAGGCGCGAGGTGCCATCCATCAGTCCACCCTTGCCCATCGCGGGCCAGGCCGCGCCGCAGAGATGGCGCAGGCCGCGCGTGCACTCCTCGCACTCGTTGCAGCTGGGAGCCCAGGACAGCGCGACGCGCTGGCCGATCTGCAATCGCGACCCGGGGCCGACTGCCTCGATCACGCCGGCACCCTCGTGGCCCAGGATCGCGGGGCACGGCGTCTCCGAGGTGCCGTCGATCGCGTTCTGATCGGAGTGGCAGACGCCGCTCCAATCAAGGCGCACCAGGACCTCCCGCTCCTTGGGGTCGGCGAGATCGACCTCCAGCACCTCGAGGGGACTCCCGGTCGCGGGCAGCACGGCAGCGCGGATCTTCACGTGGGCAGGTCTCCTGGTTCGGCGGGTCGGATCAGTCGACGTGCTGCAGCGTGCGCAGCTCGTCGATCGGAATGTGGCAGCGCATCGCGTGGCCGGGCTCAACCTCGACCAGCGGCGGTTCACTCGCCTCGCAGGTGCCCTTGATCGCGCGCGGGCAACGGGTGTGGAAGACGCAGCCGGTCGGCAGATCGATCGCGGACGGGAGCTCGCCCGTCAGGCGAATGCGATCCGGCGGATCCCCGTCCACGCTCGGCACGGCCGACAGCAGCGCCTCGGTGTACGGATGGTGCGGTCCGCTGAAGACGACATCGGCGGGACCGAGCTCCATCAGGCGCCCGAGGTAGAGGACGGCGATGCGGTCCGACAGGTAGCGCACGACGCCAAGGTCGTGCGAGATCACGATGTAGCTCGCCTGCTCGTCGCGCTGAAGATCGCCCAGCAGGTTGAGAATGGCCGCCTGCACGGACACGTCCAGCGCGCTGGTCGGCTCGTCGCAGACGACGATGCGGGGGCCGCCGGCGAAGGCGCCGGCGATGGCCACGCGCTGCTTGAGTCCACCCGACAGCGCACGCGGTCGCATGTCGAGGTGGCGCGGCGACAGCCGCACCTCCTCGGTCAGGGTGGTCAGGCGCTCCTCGGCCTCCTTGCCGCGGATGCCCGCCAGCTTCTGAAGACCGCGCTCGAGGATGGCACGCACCGTCTTCGAGCGGTTCAGCGCGGAGTCGGGATTCTGGAAGATGATCTGGATGGCCCGCCGCTCGTCCGTCTTGCGCCCGGTCGTGAGCCCCGCCAGCTGGGCACCGTCGAGCTCGATCACGGAGCCGGGGTCGGCGGCATGGATGCCGAGAATCGCCTTCGCCAGCGTCGTCTTGCCGGACCCGGACTCACCGACCAGGCCGAGCGTCTCACCGGCGCGCAGGTCGAGGTCGACATCGACCAGCGCCCGCACCTCATGGTTGCCCTGCTTGAAGGTCTTCGAGACGTGCTCGAGGTGCAGCACGACCTCGCCCACACCGGCACCGCTGATCGGCGCCTGCAGCGGTGCGGCGACGAGCGTGCCGACCTTGTCGGCGTGGTGGCAGTAGACGGTGCGCCCCGGCAGAGGATGCGACGCGGGCGGCACGACGGTGCGGCACTCGTCGGTAGCGAGCGCGCAGCGATCCTGAAACACGCAGGCGGGCAGCTCGGTGCCGATCAAGGGCAGCGAGCCGGGGATCGTGTCGAGCCGGCGCTCCGACTTGCTGGCCCCGCGGCGCGGCAGGCAGCGCAGCAGGCCGACGGTGTACGGATGCTGCGGATTGTCGAAGACCTCGGCAGCCGGGCCCTCCTCGATGATCTTGCCCGCGTACATCACGCCGACGCGATCGCAGATACGGCGGACGACGCCAAGGTTGTGCGCGATCAAGAGCACCGCGGCGCCCGTCTCCTGCCGCAGCATCGAGACGAGATCCAGCACCTCGGCCTCGACGGTGGCGTCGAGACCGGTCGTGGGCTCGTCGAGGATCAGCAGCTGCGGATCACAGGCCAGCGCAATCGCGATCACGACGCGCTGCTGCATGCCGCCCGACAGCTGGTACGGATAGCGATCGAGGACGCGGTCGGCGTCGGCGATGCGGACCCGGTTGAGCGCCTCGATCGCCTTGACCTTGGCCTCGGCCTGCGAGAAGCCGAGCACGGTAAAGGCCTCGACGACCTGCTTGCCAACCTTGATCGTCGGGTTCAGCGACTGGCCCGGATCCTGGTAGACCATCGAGATACGGCGCGCGCGCAGCTCGCGCAGCTCGCTGGACGAGAGCGCCAGCATGTCGTCGCCAGCGATCGTGATCGCACCGCCGGTGACGTGGCCGTTCTCCGGCAGGTAGCGCACGGCCGTGTACGCCGTCGTCGACTTGCCGCAGCCGGACTCCCCGACCAGACCGTAGGCCTCGCCGGGCTTGATCTCGAAGGTCACGCCGCGCAGCACGGGGCGCGGGATGCCGCGCACGTCGTAGGCGACGTGGACGTCGTCCAGCCGGAGGGCAGCGGTCTCAGTACGCGTCTCGGTGGCGCTCACAGCTCCACCACCTCCTGCAGGCGGTCGGCGATCAGATTGACGGCGATCACGAGGCTGGCGATGGCGATCGAGGGGAAGACGACCGTCCACCAGTAGCCGCCGATGACGAGCCGATACTCCTGCGCGATCATCAGACCCCAGTCCGGCGTCGGCTCCTGGATGCCCACGCCGAGGAACGACAGCGTGGCGATCGCGAAGATCGCGTAGCCGATGCGCACCGTGAACTCGACCACGATCGGGCTGGTCACGTTGGGAAGGATCTCGCGGGTCATGATGTAGAGGCCGGACTCCCCGCGCAGCTTCGCCGCCTGCACGTAGTCGTTCTCGCGCTCGGAGAGCACCGCGGCACGCACGGTGCGCGCGACGATCGGCGTAAACAGGAGGCCGACGACGATGATCACCGTCTGCGTGCTCGGCTCGACACCCGGGATGATCGACCAGCTCGGCGCGGCAGACAGGGCGAGCAGGCCGACGAGCGTCAGCGGCAGCACGAGGAAGGCCTCGATGATGCGCCCGAGCACGTCGTCGAGGATGCCGCGGTAGAAGCCCATCAGCAGGCCGAGCAGCGAGCCGAAGGCCACGCCGAGGACGGCGGCCAGCGGCGCTGCGATCAGCACGTTACGGGCGCCGACCATGATCCGGGAGAGGACATCGCGTCCGAGCTGATCCGTGCCGAGCACGTAGCCGTCCGTGAGCGGCGGCAGGTGGCTCAGGCCGTCCGGCGCGAACGGATCGTACGGCGTGATCGCGGCACCGCCGATGGCGCAGATCACCCAGACGGCGATGATGAAGATGCCGATGATCGCCGACGGGCTCTTGAAGAAGAGCACGATCTTCTCGTTGCGCGCCTTCCGCTTCTCGGAGGCCACCTCGAGCTTGGTGCCAGGCAGCGGGGGAACGGCGGGGATCTCGTCTTCGATGACACCCATTACTGGTCTCCCAGACGCACGCGCGGGTTGAGGATCGAGATCAGGATGTCACCCAGCAGGGTGGCGACCATGTAGACCACGCCGATCAGGAGGACGCCGGCCGACAGCACGGGCAGGTCCTTGCTGATGGCGGCGCGCACGAGCTCGCGACCGAGGCCGTTGTAGTTGAAGATCAGCTCGACGGCGAGCAGGCCACCGAACAGGTAGCCGGTCTGTGTCGCGACGACCGAGATCGTCGGCAGCAGCGCGTTGCGGAGCACGTGCCGGCGGATCACGACGCCGCGGGGCAGGCCCTTCATGAACGCGGTGCGGGTGTAATCGGCCTCCATCGCGGTGATCACGCCGGCTCGCGCCATGCGCGCGATGTAGCCGAAGTAAACGATCACGAGGGCGAGGATCGGCAGCGTCAGTCGCCAGAGCTGGTCGATCGGACCTGAGGGACTGTTGGTGCTGGCCAGCGTTGGGAACCACGCCAGTTGGACGGCGAAGACAACGAGCAGGAACGACGCCGTCACGAATTCGGGCAGGGATGAGCCGGCGAGGCTGACCGTGACGATCAGCCGGTCGATCAGCGACCCGCGTCTGAGCGCCGCCCAGACGCCTGCGAGGATCGCCAGCGGCACCGTCACGAGCAGCGCGAGGAGCGCGAGCTTGGCGGAGTTGAGGAAGGTCGTGCCGATCACCTTGGTGACGGGCTCGCGCGACTTGTAGGACTCACCGAGGTCCAGACGGGCGTAGTCCTCCATGCGGCTGATGTACTGCTTGTACAGCGGACGGTCCGTACCGAGCCGCTGGTTGAGCTCGTCGACCGACGCCTGCGGCGCGAAGGGGCCGAGGATCTGCCGCCCCACGTTGCCAGGCAGGACGTTCGACAGCGCGAAGACGATGATCGTCAAGAGAAACAGCGTGACGATCGCAAGCGCGATGCGACGGATCAGAAAGACGAGCATGCGTTAGTGAAAGCGGGGTAAAGGCGGAAAGGGCCGGGTCTCCGCCGCAGAAGCAGCGGAGACCCGGCCCCGGATTTCCGATCTTTCCTAGCCCTGGGAAGCGCCCTCGAGGAAGGCGAAGCCCATTGCCGTCGTCACGATGCCCTGGAACTTGTTGTTGAACGCGCCCAGGGTGTTGACCGTGTACGGAATGCCGACCGGGACGTTGTCCCAGAGGTTCTTCTGGACACCGGCCGCAGTGGCCTTCTGGTCCTCGACCGAGACGGCCGCAGACCAGGCTCCGAACGCCGCGTCGAACGCCGAGTCGGCGTACTGCGACGAGTTCCACACGCCATCCGTGGCGAGCGCGGCGTTGAGGTACACGTCCGGCGTGCCACGATGACCGTAGTCGACGATGCCCATGTCGGACGCGCCGGAGCACGGCGGCTTGGCCGGCTCGGCCGGGCACCAGTACTTGCCGTAGAACGTGCCGTAGTCGGAACCGACCAGCTTCACGTTGATACCGGCCTGCTTCATGCCGTCAGCCGCGAGCACCGCCATGTTGGTCATGTCGATGGCCTTGATGTACGGCAGCTCGACCGTGAGGTCCGACACGCCGGCCTCGGCCAGCAGGGCCTTCGCCTTGTCGATGTCCTGCACGCGCTGCTCAACAGCAGCCTCGTCGTAGTACGGGTAGAGCGAGAAGATGACCTGGTCGTTGGCGACCGTGCCGTGGCCACCGAGGGCCTTGTCGATCATCTTCTGGCGGTCCATCGTCCAGGCGATCGCCTGACGGACCTTCGGGTCCATGACGGCGCCCTTGTCGCAGCGCATCCAGAGCTGGCGATGCGTGGCGGACTTGAGCTCGACGATGTTCATGTTCGGGTCGTTCAGGAGCACTGCGCCCTGATCGGCCGTGATCGTCGTGCAGCCGTCGGCCTCACCGCTGGAGACCGCGGCGACCTGCGCAGCGGTGTCCTCGATGAAGATGAACTCGACGGTCTCGAGCGGGGGCTGTCCGCCCCACCACGAGGGGTTGCGCGAGTAGGTGGCGCCCGTCTTGACGTCGAGCTTGTCGAGCTTCCACGGACCCGTGCCACCCTTGCCGGGGGCCAGATTGTCCTTGACGGTCCACGCGACCGGGGTGATCAGCGACTGCGTGTTGTCGGACGAGACCAGGTAGGGGAAGTGCCCGTTGGGCTTGTCGAGCTTCATGACGACGGTCAGGTCATCGGGGGCCGTCGTGCCGCCGGCGCCCAGGGTGCCGGTCAGGGCCGAGTTGCCGGCCTCGATCAGCTTGTCCATCGTGGCGACGACGTCGGCCGAGGTGAACGGCGTGCCGTCCTGCCACATGACGCCCTCGCGGAGCTTGAACGTCCACTCGGTGCCGTCGGCGCTGCCCGACCACTCCGTGGCGAGCTGCGGCTGGATCGAGAGGTCGGACGCCGAGCGCACGAGGTACTCGAACACCTGCGCGCAGACGTTGTAGGTCACGAGGTCGATCATCGTGATCGGGTTGACACCCTCCGAGCCGGGAGGCGACATGGCCAGCTTGATGGTGCCGCCGATCTTGGCAGCAGCGGTCGTGGCGACCTCGCCCTCGCCGACGCCAGTGTCGGTCGCGGCCTCGCCGCCACCGCTGCTCGAACCGCCACAGGCGGCGATGATGGCGCTGATCGATGCCAAGGAGAGACCCAGAACCGTGCCACGCTGAATGAAGTGGCGGCGGTTGATCTTCCCCTGGGCAAACGACTCGACCAGGTCCAGCTGATTGGCGTTCGCCTCGCGGCGAAGCGGATCAAGGCTCTTGAAATCGGTCATACGAGTTCCCTCCTCAGGTCTCGATGCTTCCCCGCTGGAGCGGGGACCTTGCAGTTATCCCACACCAGTATGGCGCAGGTCAATCTCGGAGACCGAGTTGTACCACGATATGACCCATGCTCGCCAGAGGATTACCCCGCGCGGTACGCCCTCAGGCGTCGTCGCCGTCGGCCGCCGGGGCATCGCCCGCGGGCTTGAGCTCGACGTCGACGACGCGGATGCGCGCGCCATCGACCTCGCGCACGGTGAAGCGGAAGCCGTGGTGGGAAATCACGTCGCCCGGACGCGCCGGGCGGCCGAGCTCGCCGAACAGAAAGCCGCCGACTGACGTGTAGTCCTCGTCCGGCAGGCCACCGCCGAAGCGCTCGTTGAAGTCCTCGATGCCGAAGGAGGCCTCGAGTCGCACGCGGTCGGGGGCCAGACGAACGACCTCGCGGTCCGGCAGGTCGAACTCGTCGTTGATCTCGCCGACGATCTCCTCCAGGAGATCCTCGAGCGTGACGATGCCACTGGTCGAGCCGTACTCGTCGACGACGATCGCCATGTGGGTCTTCGTGCGCCGGAAGTCGGCCAGCAGCTCGTCGAGCTTCTTCGTCTCCGGGACGATCGGCACGGCGCGCACGCACGCCTCGATCGTCGGCTCCGCGCCCACGCCGACGTGCTCGGCGAAGAGGTTGCGGATGTGGACCACGCCGATCAGGTCGTCCATCGACTCGCGGTACACCGGGTAGCGGGTGTAGGGCGAGGCCAGCGCACGGTCGATTGCCTCGGCGGCGGTCAGGTCGACGGGCATGCCGATGACGTCGGGCCGCGGCACCATCACCTGCTTGACCTCGGTCTCCGCGAAGTCGAACACCTTGTGGAGCAGCTGCTCCTCGGACTCCTCGAGCACGCCCTCCTCATGCGAGGCGGAGATCAGCATCTTCAGCTCCTCCTCCGAGTGGACGAGGCGCATCTCAGAGGGCGACTCCAGGCCGAGCAGGCGGATCAGCGCCTCGCTGAGTCCGCGCAGGACCCAGATGAACGGCCAGAACAGCCACATGAAGACGGACACGGGCAGGGCGACCCGCAGCGCGACGGACTCCGCCCGCGACAGGGTCAGGGTCTTCGGGACGATCTCGCCGAGCACGACGTGCAGCGCGGTGATCAACGCGAAGGCGAGGATCACGCTGATCACGGCGACGGCGCCCTCGCCGAGCGCGCCGAGGTTGCCGAGCGCCCGCTCGAAGACCGCCGACACGGCTGGCTCGCCGACGGCGCCGAGCGCCAGGGAGGAGAGCGTGATCGCCACCTGGAAGGCGGAGATGAACCGTGCGGGGTCGTCGATCAGGTGGCGGACGCGCTTGGCGGCGCCCGAGCCCTCCTCGACCAGCTCGTCGATGCGCGTCCGCCGAACGGCGACGAAGGCGTACTCAGCGGAGACGAAGAACGCGTTCCACGCGACGATCAGGAGAATCCCGACGATCTCGAGGATGGTCAGCGTCGACACGGTGTCCCCGAGCGACGCAGGCGGGTCATTGAGCCCGGTTTGCCGGCCTTCGTTTCACAGCGTTCGCTCACGTCTGCCCGGAATGTATCACCCGTGCTCCGACGGACCGCCGTCAGGCGTCGTCGCCGGCCACGATCCGGCCGGCCTGTGGAGCCGCCGGATCGAGCTCGAGGGCGCGGCGGGCCGCAGCGCGGGCCTCGGGAGACCGCCCGAGCCGGGACAGCGCGACGGCGCGCTGCTCGTGCCCGATCGCCGAGGCCGGCACGGCCTCCACGTGGCGCTCCGCCGCCGCCAGCGCCTCAGCTGGACGATCGGCCGCGAGCAGCGCCTCGATCAGCACAAGCCGGAGGCCCTCATCGTCCTCTTGGACCGACAGCGCCAGCACCGCGGCGGTGGCGGCGAGATCGGGCTGGCCGTCGGCGAGGAGCGAGCGCGCCGCCGTCGAGAGGTGCCCGTGGTCGTCGTCGTGCAGCGCGAGGTCACGGCGCACCAGATCGGCGAGCGCCTCACGGTCGACCTCGATCGGCCCCTCCGGTCCGCTGACCGTGGTCAGGGCGCCGAGCTCGCGCAGCCGGGCGACGACGGCCGGATCGCCCGGCGTCAGCTCCAGCGCCTCACGGTAGGCGTCGATCGCGCGCGCCTCGTCGCCAAGGTCCTCGAGCACGCGGGCGCGGTTGCGGTGGAAGAGCGGCACCGCCGCGAAGACGCGGGCGACCGCGTCGAGCTCGGCCAGTGCACCCTGCGCGTCGCCGGACTCCCGCAGCGCGGCGGCACGATTGAGTCGCGCGGGCGCATCCTGCGGATCGATCGCCAGCACGGCGTCGACCTGAACGAGGGCGTCATCCCAGCGCTGCTCGGCGAGGGCCTGCTGCGCGAGGGCCTGCGGGCGCTGCTTGGCCGCGAGCCGGCGGTGCTCCGCCGCCAGCGGATGATCCGGCTCCTCCTCTGCGAAGCGGGCGGCGTACCCGACGAGATCAGCGGGCGTGGCCGCACTCGCGTCCACGTCGGCGGGCACCGCAACCTGCTCCGGCAGGCCGGCACGCGCCGCGGCGAGCGGGTCGAGGTCGAGCAGGATCCAGCCGTCCAGCATGCCGTCAGGGTACGCGAGTTGCGGGCCTTCCCCTCCGGGTTTGCTTCCGCTACACTGCGGTCATCACCCACGGCAACGGTGTTGCCGTATCGCCAACACAGGGAGAGGCTCTTCATATGTCCGTCCCCAGCTCCACCAAGTACCTGATCATCGGTGCCGGTATCCACGGCCTGTCGACGGGGTACCACCTCGCCAAGGAGCTCAAGGCGCGCGGCGCCGGCTCCGGTGCCGACATCACGATCATCGACAAGTCCGGCGTCGCCGCCGGCGCGTCGGCATCGCCTGCGGTGTCGTCCGCAACAACTACTACCAGCCGGCCATGTCCGAGCTGATGGCGGCCAACGTCGAGGTGTGGGAGTCCGATCCCGAGACGTACCACTACCACGAGGTCGGCTACATCGCCCTCGGCCCTGAGGGCCAGGTCGGCGACCTCACCGAGGTCGCGGGTCGCCACGAGCAGATCGGCTACCCCTCCACGCTGATCACCGGCGAGGACAACGTCCGCGAGCACATGCTCAAGCTGTTCCCCGACTGGCGCGCACCGGGCCTCAAGGTCGCGCTCCACGAGCACAAGGGCGGCTTCGCCTTCAACGTCGAGTCGATGCTCGGCCTCGCCGCCAAGGCCAAGGCCGAGGGCGTCACGATCATCGAGGGCGTCAAGGTCAACGGCTTCGTGACCGACGCCTCCGGCGCCGTCACCAAGGTCGAGACCTCCGACGGCCCGATCGAGTGCGAGCAGGTCATCGTCGGCGTCGGCCCGTGGATCCCGCGCATGTGGGAGCTGCTCGGCCTGCCGGACACGCTCGACGTCCGCACGCCGACCGGCGACGTCCACAAGGACCAGAACATGTGGACGTTCTGGTACCTGCAGGAGGGCGAGATCGCGGTCGACCCGCTCATGCACGCCACGGCCGACGGCAAGATGCCCCCGGTCCTGCACGTCGACTCCGACGCGCCGCTCTACACGGACGACGGCAAGCTGGTCACCGACGAGCTGTGGGGTAACTACTTCAAGCGCGATCGTCACGGCATCCAGGGCGGCGCTGCGCCGATCGCCCTCGATACGGACTTCGAGCTCGATCCCTACCCCACCTCCAGCGTCGACCCGGCCTTCCCGGACATGTGGTGCGCGAGCCTCTCGCACTGCATGGAGCGCTTCGAGGGCTGCCGTGCCAACTACAAGACGGCCCGCTCCGGCGGCGTCGGCTCGTTCACGGTCGATAACTTCCCGGTCTTCGACTACATGCTCCCCAACGTCTACGTCATCGCCGACTCGAACCACGGCTACAAGATGATCGGCGTCGGCAAGGAGGTCGCGAACGTGGTGCTCGGCGGCCACTCCTCGCTGCTCCACCCGTTCCGCTACGAGCGCTTCGCCACCGGTGATCTCCACCCGGTGTCGAACAGCCCGTACCCCTGGTCGTAAGGC
>CAJCBN010000051.1 GCA_903960645.1 uncultured Actinomycetes bacterium
TGCTCACCCGTTCGACTCGAGGTGCTACGCGGAGCGACCAGCATCGACCGCTTCGACGAGATGTCGCAACAACTGGACGGCCTTGTCGACGCGCCAGTCGACGAGCGCGTGTGCTCGCTCGCGACGAATATCCAGCGTGAACTCGCAATGCTTCCGGGCTCCAAGCATCGCTCCACGCCGGCTATCGACCTTCTCGTTGCGGCGGCAGCCATCGAAGCAGACATGCCGTTGATCCACCGCGACCGCGACTTCGAGACGATCGCTGAGCTCACCCGCCAGCCGCTGCGTTGGCTGGGACCTCGCTGATTCTCGCGGCTATGGTCAGCATCAGCTGCCCGCGCCGTCCGACGTCGGTGTGACGCATGGGTGTAGAGTCCGCGCCCATGGCCACGCGCTCCATCCCCGCCGACTGGTACACGACCACGGAGTCGCTCGAGCGCGACCGCGCGGCGGTACTGCGCCTCGGCTGGCAGTACATCGGTCCGGCGACCGACGTCGCCGAGGCCGGCTCGTTCACCACCGGCGAGCTGGGCAGCCTCCCGATCGTGATCACGCGCGATGGCGACGGAACGCTGCGCGGCTTCGCGAACGTCTGCCGCCACCGCGGCGCGCTGATCGCGGAGGGCTGCGGCAAGCGCCGCACGCTGCAGTGCCGCTACCACGGCTGGACGTACAAGCTCGATGGCTCGCTCCACCGCTCACCGGGCATGACGCTCGACGAGGAGGTGCGCCTGCCGGAGGTCGCGGTCGCCACGCTCGGCCCGCTGCTGTTCGCCGCGGCCGACCCCGACTGCGAGCCGCTCGAGACGGCACTGGCGCCCTTCCTTGAACTGCTCGACCGCGTCGCCGGCGTCGATCCCAATCGCATCGTCCATCGCCGCCGCCTCGAGCACACGATCGCCGCCAACTGGAAGGTCGTGATCGAGAACTTCATCGAGTGCTACCACTGTCCGCTCGTGCACGCCGAGACGCTGCCGGGCTACGGCGATGACGACTACCGCATCGGCCAGTTCGGGCCGCTGCACACCCAGCACCTCGACGACCAGCGCTTCTGCTTCGCCTACCTGTTCCCCACCACGCAGCTGTCGGCGTACGGCGGCGAGAGCGCGTTCGTCGCCCGAACGATCCAACCGCTCGACCACGCCACCACGCGCGTAGCTCTCGACTACTGGTTCCTCGACGACTGCGATCCGGTGGCGGCGGACCGCTACATCGACTGGTTCGAGCATGTGATCGGGGAAGACAAGCCGCTCTGTGAGTCCGTCCAACGCGGCCTCGCCTCGGGCGCACTCGACCGCGGGTATCTCAACCCGGACGCCGAGAGCGGCCTCGCGGCGTTCCAGCGCCTGGTCACCGACGCACTCATCGAGGCCTGATGCGCATCGACGAGTACGCCGCGCTCGACGGCATTGCGATCGCGGAGTTGATCGCCGCTGGCACGGTCTCGATTGATGAGGTCGGATCCGCCGCGTTTGCGGCAATTGAGGCGCTCAATCCGACGCTTGGGGCCGTCGTTGAGACCCTGCCACCCGACCACCCAGCGCTTGTCGACCTGCCCCTGCCTGGGCCGCTCCACGGCGCACCGTTTCTGGTGAAAGACCTCGGACCGCACTTCGCGGGGCTGCACTACGAATGGGCGAGCCGCCTCTGCGCCGGGCTGGTCGCCGAGCGCGACGACAACTTTGGACGCCTCGTCAAGCAGTCCGGCGTCCGCATCGTCGGCCGCTCCGCTACCCCGGAATTCTCACTGGCTTCGTGCGGAGACAGCATCCTCCACGGCCCGTGTCACAACCCGTGGGATCCGGAGCGCGCCACCTACGGATCGTCCGGCGGTGCCGCCGCTGCCGTGGCCGCCGGCCTTGTGCCGATCGCCCACGCCTCGGATATCGGCGGGTCGACGCGCGGGCCGGCTGGTTGGTGCGGCGCTGTCGGCCTTCAGCCGTCACGCGGTCGCGTCAGTGCCGGTCCCGACGAGGCCGAGAGCGGCTATGGCATGGCACAGTCGAACTGCATCACGCGCACGGTGCGCGACACCGCACAATTCCTCGATTGCGTGGGCGTGCCGCAGCCCGGCGACCCGTTCGTGATTCCCGCCCCGCCCGCCGGCACCTTCCGCGAGCATGCCCGCGGCAGCCGACAGCGCTACCGAATCGGCTGGTCCGCCGATCCGCTGATGGACGCACCCGTTGACCCGGAGACGGCTGCAGCCGTTGAGGCGGTGGCCCAGACGCTGGCCGACCTCGGCCATGACGTCGTCCACGCGGCACCGACGATCGACCTCGAGGCACTCGATCAGGTCTCGCTCGACATCTGGTACTTCCAGTTCGATGGGTGGCTCGACGAGCTCGGCGCAATGACCGGACGGCGACCCGGCCCCGACACGCTGGAGGCCGGGACACTGCGCTTCTACGAGCACGCCAAGACGGTGTCGTTCGACCGGTTCCTTGAGGGCCTCTCCGAGCTCAATCGCGCCGCGCGCCTGATGGGGCCCTTCTTCGCTGCACATGACGTCTGGCTGTCGCCCACGACCGCTCAGCCGGCACAGCTACGCGGTGCGTACTCGATGGACGTCGACCTGCCACCACACGAATTCCTGCGCCGAGAACAGACGATCGCGCAGTTCCTTGTGCCGTACAACGCCGCGGGCCTTCCGGCCATCTCGCTGCCGCTGGCGCAGCACTCCTCAGGCCTGCCGATCGGGATCCAGCTCGGCGCGGGCTCGGCCTGCGAGCACGTGCTGCTGGAGCTGGCCGCCGACCTTGAGCAGGCGCTGCCATGGCGAGATCGACGCCCCGGGCTCCACGTCGGCGCGCCGCGCAACGGCGACGCAGACGGACCTAGGCTGACTTAACCTCTTCGCCGGCCACCTGTACCTCGCGCTGATTCGGCAGTGGGCGGTCGGGCCAGGCCAGCGGCGGCTTCCACGCGTCGGGCTGGTCGAGCTGGAAGATCTCGATCAGCTCGCGATTCTTGATCAGCGCGTCGACACCCTGCTGCTGCGCCGCCGCATACTGATAGAAGTCGGTGAGGTCTGCTGCCGCCTGCGGACGGTTGGCCGAGGCCATCGCGAGCATCGCGCGTCCGGGTCGCTTGGCGGTCTGCGTGAGAACCATGCCGCACACCCACACCCCGCGTCCCTCGACCGGCTGCATGTACTTGATGTTGCGACCCTTCATCTTCGGATGGTTCTTGATCCGCCAGTATCCGCCGGGCCACGCGTACGTCACCACGACGTTGCCATTGACGAAGTCCTCGATGGCGTCGTTCTCAGCAGACCAGTAGTTGCGCATGTTGGGCTTCCACTTGAGCGCGGTCTCCTTTGCCGCCGCGAACGTCGTACCGCCGCCCGTTCGGTGAGGCCGCCTACGCGGCGGGGCTGGCTCAGCCGCGGTAGACGACCTCGCCGTCGACCATCGTCAGGCGCACCGGGTTGTCGACCAGGTCTTCGGGCGGGCAGATCGCAGGATCCACCTCGAAGGCCGTCAAGTCGGCGCAGAAGCCGACCTTGATGCGGCCGAGCCGGCGCTCCTCGGAGATCGTGTACGCCGCGTTGACGGTGTAGCCCTCGAGTGCCTGCAGACCGGTCAGTGCCTGATCGTCGAACGGCTCCTTGCCGTTGCCCGGCGCGTGGCGCAGCTGCGCCGACGCCATGCCGATCCGGGGATCGAAGCGCGCGACGGGCCA
>CAJCBN010000052.1 GCA_903960645.1 uncultured Actinomycetes bacterium
CAGGTGCAGGAACGCGATCGGCCAGCGCTCGCCCGCGACGCGGTGACGGGCAGCCGTGCCGCGCACGAACTCGCTGACGATGGTCACGGTGACGAAGGCGCAGATGCTGATGGCGACGACGCCGGGCCAGGACGAGTCGAGCCCGAAGGAGACCATCACGACCCCGGTGGCGAGGCCGCCGATGAACGGCCACAGGAAGCTGAGGCGGATCTGCCGCAGCGACGCGCGTCGCCACGCGATCAGCGGCCCAACGCCCATCAGGAGCAGGAGCGGCAAGCCGAAGACGATCACGAAGAACTCGTAGAACGGCGTCGAGACGGACTCGCGCACCTGGCCGAGCGCCTCGGTCAGCAGCGGGTAGACGACGCCCCAGAGGACGGCGAAGGCGATGCCGACCAGCAGCAGGTTGTTGAACAGGAACGTCGCCTCGCGGCTGACGAGCGACTCGATGCGCTGGTCCGCCCGCAGCCGCGGCAGGCGCCACATGATCAGCGTGAAGGAACCGCCGATGATCAGCGCCAGGCCGACCATGAAGTACCAGCCGATGTCGGAGGCGACGAACGCGTGGATCGACGAGAGGATGCCGCTGCGCGTGAGGAACGTCCCGAAGATGGAGAGTGCGAAGGCGGCGGAGATCAGGGAGATGTTCCAGACCTTGAGCATGCCCTTGCGCTCCTGAACCATCACGGAGTGCAGGAAGGCGGTGGCGACGAGCCACGGCATCAGCGCCGCGTTCTCGACCGGATCCCACGCCCAGAAGCCACCCCAGCCGACCTCCGTATAGGCCCAGTGCGAGCCGAGCAGCATGCCGATGCCGAGGAAACCCCAGGCGGCGAGGGTCCAGCGGCGCGAGGCAACGACCCAGCGTGCGTCGGTGCGGCCGGCGAGCATCGCCGCCATCGCGAGCGCGAACGGCACGGCGAGCCCGACGTAGCCCAGGTAGAGGCTGGGCGGATGCAGCGCCATGTACGGGTTCTGCAGGGACGGGTTGAGCCCGAGGCCGTCGGCGGGTGCAACCTGGGTGACGAACGGGCTGGCGGGCACGACGAGCAGGACGAGGAAGAAGCCGGTGATCAGCGCGAGCACCATGATCATCCACGGCTGCAGCTCGCCGAGCACCTTGCGCGTGCTGCGGACGCCGAGCAGGCTGCAGGCGGAGAGGATGGTCGCCCAGAGGAGCAGCGAGCCGGCCTGCGAGCCCCACCACGCCGTCACGAGATAGATCGTCGGGAGCGAGCGCGAGGACGTGTCGGCGACGACCTTGAACGAGAAGTCGTGCGTGAACAGCGCGTAGAGGAAGATCGCGTCGGCGATCAGGATCAGCGCGAAGATCGCCCAGAGCCCATGGCGCGCGCTGATCAGGAAGCGGCGATCGTGCCCGGTCGCCGCCCAGAGCGCGGAGCCAGCCGTATAGACAGCGATCAGCAGCGCGAGGATCAGCGCGCCTTGGCCGATCAGTGCCACGTCAGCTCCTCGCGGTTCAGGTCTTCGCGCCCGTCGGAGGCGCCTCGTCCGTGTACTTGGACGGGCACTTCGTCACGAGCGTGTCGGGCACGGCCTTGAGGACGCCGTTCTCGAGCGTCCCGTCGATCACGATGTCGCGGCCGACCTTGTAGGCGTCGGGGACGGCGCCGGTGTAGACGACGGGCAGCGTCTGCGTGCCCTTGTAGTCCTTGACGGTGAAGCGCAGACCGCTCGGATCGGCGGCGTCGCCGGCCGACTGCGTGACCTTGCCCTCGAGGCGGATCTTCTGCCCGTCGTAGGCGCTGGCCTGCGAGACCATCAGGACGGGGATCGAGGAATCGGCGAACGCCGTGTAGACCGCGAAGGTGCCGAGCAGCGAGGCCACGGCCAGTGCCACCACGAGCCGGACATGGCGAAAGCCACGCTTCGGCGATTCAGGGGCGGCGGCGGGCGTCTCGCTCACGTCCCTCAGTCTATCGGAGCATTGGGCGGTTCAGCCGTACCCGTGCGACACATCTGCGCCGGCGGGGTGGGCAATCCGCGCACAACGACGGATCGTCGCTACGGGAACGGGTGGTTCAGGCCGCGTCGGGGTAGGCCTGATCGATGCGCTCAAGCTCGTCGCGCATCTCGGCGCGATCGATGTACGACATCGCGTCGGCGTACCCTTGGCTGTAGGCGGTCCGCAGGTACCAGCCGATCAGCTCGGGATCCCACTGCTCGCGCGGCACCTCGAAGAGCTCGGCCCAGAGGCCCGTCAGGCGCAGGTCGAGCATCCGTGCGAGGTCCTCGTGCGCTTCCACCTGACAACCACGCTAGTCAGGCCGCCGGACAGTCGGTCGCGAGCCGGTATCGTGCGGGACGTGGCCGTTGCCTTCACCGTTGATGCACCACGCCCGTTCGAGGCGAATCCGGGGATCATCGCGTTCCGCGCAAAGCGCCCTGTCGATGCGGTCGAGGTGCGCGTCGACGGCAAGCGCTATCGCCTCGTCACGCTCGCCAAGCCGACGCGCCGCGCCACGATCGGCCCGCTCGGCCTGCCCTCCCGCGATCTCAAGCTGACGGTCGTCGGCTGGTCGCAGGGCAAGGTGGTCGGCCGGAGCACCGCCACCAACGTGCTCGGACTCCCCCGCTCGGCCTTCGTCTCGCGCCCGATCACGCAGACGCCGGCGTTGGCGCAGCGCCGGCTGGCGCGCCTGCCGCGCCCGCCCGGCTCGGCCGCCGCTTGGGTGATCAACATGGCGACGGGCCGCGGCGCGTCGTGGAACGCCGGTGCGAAGTTCTCCGGGG
>CAJCBN010000053.1 GCA_903960645.1 uncultured Actinomycetes bacterium
TGACGGGCGCCTTCCAGGCGAGGTCGGGCACGACCACGATCGGGAACTCGAGGCCCTTGGCCTGATGGACGGTCATGAGACGCACCGCGTCGTCGCCCTCGGACGAGATGACGCCCTCGGTCTTCAGCTCGCTGTCGAGCCGACCCGACTCGACGGCCGTCACGAACCCGGCGAGGTCTGCCCCACGCGCGTTCTCGTAGGCCTGCGCGACCCGGCGCAATTTCTCGACGTTCGCCATCCGCCCCGCCCCGTCCGGCTCGACGAGCATGGCGAGGTCGTAGCGCGTCTCCGCGACGATCGCCGCGACGAGCTCGGCGAGGCCGAGCCGTCCCGCCAGCGGCCGCAGGCGCGCGATCGCGTCGCGCAGCGTGACGGCGCGGGCGAGGTCGTCATCGCGCAGGCCGACGCCACCGAGGTCGTCCAGCGCGAGGGAGAACTCCCACTCGACCGACTGGCGCATCAGCGCCAGGCCGTCGTTCGAGACCCCGGCCATGGGCGATGCGAGGCACGTGAGCAGGGCGTGGTCGTCGAAGCGGTTCCAGAGCACCCGGAGCATCGCGAGGACGTCGGCGACCGGCTGGCGCTCGAGGAACCCGCGTCCCGTCGACGAAACCGTCGGCAGACCCTCCGCGCGCAGCGCCGACTCGTAGAGATCGGCGTTCGAGCCCGCGCGGAAGACCAGCGCAATCTGCTCCGGCCGGTACCCGCCCGTCTCGACCAGCTCGCGCAGCCGTCGCGCCACGAGGCTGGCCTCGACGACACGACCGTCAGCGGTCTTGTCGCCGACGCCGACCAGCAGCTCGACAGCAGGGTCGGCCGCCCCGTCAGCCACGCGCACCGGCACCAGCGGGTGGTGCTCGAAGCGCGGCTCGCGGGCGAAGATCGCGTTGATCGCGTTGAGCACCGGCGGCACGGAGCGGCGGTTCTCGTGCAGCTCGACGACCGTGATCGATGCCTCCCGGCCGGCGCGCTCCCGCTCGCCGCGGAAGACCTCGACCTCCGCCCCGCGGAAGCCGTAGATGGCCTGCTGCTCGTCGCCGACGGCGAGCAGCGGGGTATCGGGACCGCGCAGCAGGCGCAGGATCGTCTCCTGCAGGCTGTCGGTGTCCTGGAATTCGTCGATCAGGACCTCGCGGAAGCGCTCCTGGAGCGCCTCACGCACGTCCGGGTGCTGCTCGAGCAGCGCGCGCACCTTCAGCTGCAGGTCCTCGTTGTCGAGCGCGCCTGCCTCGCGCTTCGCGCGGTCGTACTCGTCCGCGTAGCGGTCGAGGAGCGTCTGCAGCGGCTCGGCCACCTCGGCGGCCAGGAGGTCGCGCGCCACCAGCTCGGTCTCGCCGATCAGCTCCTTGTAGGCCGCATCGCCGAGCTTGAACTCCTTGAGGTCGGCCAGCTCGAACGGCTCGGAGGCGCCGTGCAGCAGCGCGAGCAGCTCCGTGGCCGCCTGACGCCGCCGCAGCACCGTCGGGCCGTCGTTGCCCTCGACAGCCACCTCTGCGGCGCGCTCGCGCAGCTGCTCGACGATCGCCGTGAACGCCGCGTCCGCCACCTGTCCAGTCGGTGCCAGCGGTGCCCGCCCGCGTAGCCGAGCGCCGAGCAGGAGCGTCGTCGCGATCTCACGGAGCCGCTCCTGGCCGTACGCGGACACGAGCCGCAGGCCGTCGTCGCCGAGCTCGTGCAACGAGGCGGCCAGCGCACGGTCGAAGGCGCCGTCGCGCAGCAGGACGGTCTCCACGTTGTCGGCCACGCGCAGACCGGGCGGCACGTCGGCCTGATCTGCGAACTCGACGAGGATGCGCTGGCAGGTCGCGTGAATCGTGCCGATCCAGCCGCTCTCGACGAGCGGGATCAGATCGACCCGGCCCTCGCCGCGCAGGCGGGCGCGGATGCGCTCCCGCAGCTCGCCGGCGGCACGCCGGGTGAAGGTGACGGCGAGCACCTGCGACGGCAGGTGATTGCGCTCGGTGACGGAGCGCACGTAGCGCTCGACGAGCACCGTCGTCTTGCCCGAGCCGGCA
>CAJCBN010000054.1 GCA_903960645.1 uncultured Actinomycetes bacterium
CGGTTGGACGTCGCGTAACAGATGTCCTCTTTGACCGGACTGTGGATCCACGGATAGCGCGCCTTGAGCGCCACGATGATGCCGCGCGTCTCGTCGACCGAGAGCGTTGTCTGTGTCAGGTAGGCGAGTGGCTGGTCCTCCGGGAACGCCGGGAGCAACGCGACGTCGGCCTCGGTCTCGACCAGCGTGATGGCGTCAGGCGCCTCGCCCATCGTGCCGACGACCTCTTCGTGGCCGGCGTGTCCGATCAGGAGCATGCGGTAGCCGCGGGCGGCGTAGCGCTTGGCCTCGCTGTGCACCTTGGTGACCAGCGGACAGGTCGCATCGATCACCTGCAGCGTGCGGGCCTGAGCGTCGCTGTGCACCGTCGGGGCGACGCCGTGTGCGGAGAAGACGATGGTGGCGCCCTCCGGCACCTCCTCGACGTCATCGACGAAGATCGCGCCGCGCGTCTCGAGGTCGCGCACGACGTGGATGTTGTGGACGATCTGCTTGCGCACGTAGACCGGGGCGCCCTGCAGCTCCAGCGCACGCTCGACGGTTTCGACGGCACGATCCACGCCGGCGCAGTAGCCGCGCGGAGCGGCGAGGAAGATCTCGATCGTGGCCATATACGCAGGATACCCGTTGGCCTATCGCAACTCGCCGGAGGATCGGCCGTACGATTGCGGTGTGCGGATCTCCCGTCCCTCCGCGGTCCTCGCCGTCATGCTGTTCTGCGTGCTCGTGGTGGCGCAGCTGGTCTATCCGCAGGTGCCCGACCGCTGGACGATGCCGATGACGGCGCTGACGGTGATGCTCTTCCTCGGCGCGTCCGTCGCGGCGGCGTGGCACCGCTCCGGCCCGCGCTACGCGCTCTGTCTGGCGGGACTCGCCTTCCTCGTCGGCCTGCTCTCGGAGATCGCCGGCGTGCACACGGGGATCCCCTTCAGCACCTACGCCTACACCGATGCCCTGCAGCCGCAGCTCTTCGACGTGCCCATCGTGATCCCGTTGGCCTGGGCGATGATGGCGTATCCGGCGTGGCGCATCGGCGAGCTGCTCGGCTCCACGCCGGTGACGCGGGCGCTGTTCGCCGCTGGTGCGCTGACCGCCTGGGACGTTGCGCTTGACCCACAGATGGTCGGACTCGGGATCTGGGAGTGGCCGAACGGCGGGGCCTACTTCGGGATCCCGCTGATCAACTTCGCCGGCTGGTTCCTCGTCGGCTCGATCCTGTTCGGCTGGTGGGCCTTCGCCGAGCGCGGTAGCGCCCACCCCGGCGACGACCGTCTCGGCAACCTGCTGGGGCCCGCGCTGTTCGCCTGGACCTGGATCGGCGAGACCGTCGCGCACGCCCTGTTCTTCGAGGGCCGCGGCGTGGCCCTCGCCAGCTTCCTCGCCATGGGTGCATTCACGGTGCCGGCCCTGCTGCGCCTGCGCCGACAGGAGCGCGCCCGGTGACGCGGGTTGTGGTGATCGGCGCCGGCGTCGGCGGTCTGGGGGCGGCCACCCGGCTCGCCGGAGCGGGGTGCGACGTCACGGTGGTGGAAGCGAGCGACGGGATCGGCGGCAAGCTCAACACCGAGGTCCTTGACGGACACACCTTCGATACCGGCCCCTCGCTGATGACGATGCCCTTCACGCTCGCCGACACGCTGGCGGCCGCGGACGTCCGCCTGGAGGACGTCCTTGAGTTGCTGCCCGTCGAGCCCATCTGCCGCTATCGCTGGCACGACGGCTCGCAGCTGGAGACCTGGACCGACGAAGAACGGACGGCGGCGGAGTTCGAGCGCTTCGAGCGGGGCGCGGGGGAGGAGTGGCGCGAGCTCCTGGCTCAGGGGCAGCGCACGTGGGACATGTCACTGCCGCTGTTCTTGTCCGAGCCCGTCGGCTCTCTGCTCGACATCGCTCGGCGCAGCGGCCGCCCGATCGACCCGCGCGTCATCCAGGCGCACGTGACGCTCAGCCAGATCGCGGAGCGGCGCTTCCGAGATCCCCGCCTCCGCCAGCTGCTCGAGCGGTTCGCCACCTACGCGGGCGCCGACCCGGCCCGCGCACCCGGCACGCTGTCCGTCATCCCCTACACGGAGACCGCCTTCGGCGCCTGGCATCCGCGCGGCGGCATGCACCGGATCGCGGAGGTCCTCCGTGCCGCGATCGAGCTGCGTGGTGGCGAGGTGCGGACGGGAGCACGGGCCGAACGGATCCACGTGGAGGACGGCGCCGCCGTCGGTGTGGAGCTGGCCGACGGTACGTACCTCGCCGCTGACGCCGTCGTGTCGAACGTCGACGCCTCCCACCTCTACGGCACGCTGCTGGACGCCCCGAAGCAGGCACGCCAGGTGGCCGAGGCGCCGCAGAGCGTGTCGGGCTTCGTCCTGATGCTGGCGATGCGCGGCCGCACGCCCGACCTCGCCCACCACAACATCTGGTTCCCACGCGACTACCGCGCCGAGTTCGCCGACGTCTTCGACGATCCGCAGCCCGCGCACGACCCCGCCGTCTACCTCTGCAACCCCGCCGCCACCGACCCGAGCTGCGCACCGCCCGGCGACGAGTCCTGGTTCGTCCTGGTCAACGCGCCGCGCCACGGCCCCGTCGACTGGGAGGCGGCCGGCGAGCGCTATCAGGAGCACATCCTCGATCGGCTCGACGCGCTCGGCCTCGACGCCCGCGGGCGGCTCAAGGCCGTCCTCCGGCGCACCCCGGCCGACCTCGAGCGCCTGACGGGCGCGCCCGGCGGCGCCATCTACGGCACCGCGTCAATGGGACCACGCGCCGCCTTCCTCCGGCCCCGGAACGAGTCTCCCGCCGCGCGGCGTCTCTACCTCGCCACCGGCAGTGCGCATCCCGGTGGTGGCGTGCCGCTCGTCCTCCTGTCCGGGAAGATTGCCGCCGAGCTCGTACTGCGGGACTGCGGCTGAGCATCCGGTCAGTACGAAAGACTGTCCGAGGCCAGACGGGCGAGCAGCGCCCTGAGCCGTCCATGCACGCACTCTCCCGATGATCCGTTTCGCCTCTTTCTCCGACCGCTTCCGCTGGCCGGTCATCCTCGTCTGGATTGCGATCGTGGCGGTCGGCGCCTTCGCCAGTGCCGGACTCAACGACCTGCTCTCAAATCGCTTCGACATCCCGAACACGGAGTCGACCAAGGTGCTGGAGCTCCTCCAGAGCGACTTCGGCCAGCGTGGCGACTCCACGTTCGTGCTCGTCGTGCAGACCGAGGACGGGCAGCCGGCCACGCCGGCCCTGGTGCGCGAGACGGGAGCAGCCGCAGAGCGCGCCGCCACGGCGCTCGGCAGCGCCCAGGTCGGTGCCGTCCAGACCAGCGGCGATCTGGTCTACGCGCCGATCGGCACGACGCTCGAGCCTGGGGCAGCGCAGGTGCGCGTCGAGGAGATGCGCACGGCCATCGGCGGCGTCGATGGCGCCACCGCCTACCTGACGGGCCAGACCGCCATCAACAAGGACCTGCAGCCGATCGTCAACGAGGACCTGATCCGCGGCGAGCTGATCGCCATCCCGATCGCGATCGTGGTCCTCCTGTTCATCTTCGGCACGCTGATCGCGACCTTCGTCCCGCTCGCCTTCGCACTCGCCACCGTCCCGACCACGCTCGGGATCGTCTGGATCGCCGCCCACCGGATCGACATGGCCATCTACGTGACCAACCTGGTGACGCTGATCGGCATCGGGATTGCGATCGACTACTCACTGCTCGTCGTCTACCGGTTCCGGGAGGAGATGCTCGCCATCCAGCGCCGCAAGCTGGGTCCCGAGGGAGACGCCCGGGCCGTCGATCTCACGCGAGCGGAGGTCCGCGAGGCACTCAACCCGACGATGGAGTACGCCGGCCATGCGGTGGTGTTCTCCGGCCTGACGGTTGCCGTCGGCCTCGCCGGCCTCACGCTGCTGCCGTTGCCCTTCATCCGCTCGATGGGCGTCGGCGGCCTGATCATTCCGCTGATCTCCATCCTCGCCGCGCTCACGCTGCTGCCCGCACTGCTTTCGCTCTGCGGCGTCTGGCTCGGCCGTCTGCGGGTCGTGCCGCGACGGGTGCTCGACGCGCGCATCGACGACACCGGCGGGTTCTGGGTGCGGCTGTCCTCGTCGATCATGCGACGCCCCTGGCCCTTCCTCGTCGTCGGTTCGGCCGTGCTGATTGCCCTCGCGCTGCCCACCTTCTGGATCTCGCTCACGCCGGGCTCCAACGATGGTCTGCCGACCCAGAGCGAGAGCGTCCAGGGCATGCTCAAGCTGGAGGCCTCCGTCGGCGCCGGTACGCTGGCCCCCTCGCAGATCGTCGTCGACACCGGTCGTCCCGACGGCGTCTGGGCGCCCGCCGAGCTCGCGGCGATGGGTCGTCTGGCGACGACGCTGCGCAGCGATCCGGCCATGAGCAAGCAGGAGACCGCGGTCGCCTCGGTGTCCGACCTGCTCGCCAAGGGCGATACGCCGGCGGCGCGCGCTCAGGCGGCGAAGGCGGGCCTCGTGGACGCGAGCGGTCGCTACGCCCTCGTCCTCGCCGCGTCGGAAGGGGCCTATGGCGACGAGGAGGTGCAGGACCTGGCCCGCCGGATCCGCTCCGAGGCCGTGCCCGCCGCCGACTTCCCCGCTGGCACGACCGTGCTGGTCGGCGGTGGCCCGTCTGCCGGCATCGACTTCATCGATGAGATCTACGGCTCGTTCCCGATCCTGATCCTGTTCGTGCTTGGCGTGACGTTCATCCTGCTGATGCGCGCGTTCCGCTCCGTCTTGCTGCCGTTGAAGGCCGTCATCCTGAACGTGCTGAGCGTCGCCGCCGCCTACGGTCTGCTGGTGATGGTGTTCCAGTTCGGCTGGGGCGAGTGGGCGGGGCTGCCGCAGACCGGCCAGATCGAGGCGTGGATCCCGATCTTCCTGTTCGCGATGCTGTTCGGCCTCTCGATGGACTACGAGGTCTTCTTGGTGTCACGCATGCGCGAGCTCTACGACAGCGGGCTCAGCAACGAGGAGGCCGTCGGTCAGGGACTGCAGCGCACCGGGCGCATCGTCTCGGCCGCCGCGATCATCCTCGTCGCCGCCTTCTCGGGCTTCCTGTTCGGCTCACTCGTGGCGTTCCAGCAGTTCGGGCTCGGTCTGGCCGCCGGCATCCTGATCGACGCAACCCTGATCCGCATGATCCTCGTGCCGGCGTACATGCGGATCGCCGGCAACGTCAACTGGTACCTGCCGACGTGGCTCGCACGCATCCTCCGCGTCGAGCCGTCGCCGCTGCGTCCTTCCTGACAATTGCCGCTCCGCCCGGGTAGGCTTCGGGCATCGCACGGACCCGGGGAGGGGACATGAGCACAGATCTCGACTACGTCATCGTCGGCGGCGGTACCGCTGGGTCGGTCATCGCGGCGCGGCTGTCGGAGAACCCGGACATCAGCGTCGGCCTGATCGAGGCCGGACCCGACGACCGCGGCTTCGACGAGGTGCTGAAGCTGAAGCGCTGGCTCGAGCTCCTCGAGGGCGACCTGGACTACAAGTACACCACGCAGATCCAGCCGCGCGGCAACTCCCACATCGTGCACAGCCGCGCCAAGGTGCTGGGTGGCTGCTCCTCCCACAACACGATGATCTGGTTCAAGCCGCTGCCGGGTGACTGGGACGACTGGGCCAGCCAAGGCGCCACCGGCTGGGAGGGCGCGCAGATGGAGCAGTACTACGCCAAGCTCCCCAACAAGCACCAGATCGTGCCCGAGCAGGATCGCGATCCCATCCTCCCCGATTGGATCGAGTCCGCCGTCACCGCCACGGGCGTTCAGCGCCAGCCGGACTGGAACGCCGAGCCGTTCGGCGACGGTGCCGGCTTCCTCGACGTGGCCTACGACCCCGACACGGGCATCCGCTCCTCGGCCAGCGTCTCGTACTTGCATCCGATCATGGACACGCGCACGAACCTGCACGTCATCTGCAACACGCGTGCGCTGCGCGTGAACCTGACCGGTGACCGCGCCACCAGCGTGGACTGCCTCAACGAGCTGACCGGCGAGCGCATCGCCTACTCGGCGACCAAGGAGATCATCCTCTGCGCCGGTGCGATCGACTCGCCGCGCCTGCTGCTGCTCTCCGGCATCGGGCCGGCTGACGAGCTCCGCGAGCTCGACATCGAGGTGCAGCACGACCTGCCGAGCGTCGGCGGCGAGATCCTTGACCATCCCGAGTCGATCATCATGTGGGAGCTGAAGAAGCCGCTCGGGCCGCAGACGGCAATGGGCGCGGACTGCGCCCTGTTCGTCAACCGCCTGAAGCAGGACGACCGGCCGGACCTGATGTACCACACGTACCAGCTGCCCTTCACGTTCAACACGGAGCGCCTCGGCTACCCCGTGCCCGAGAACGTCATCTGCATGACGCCGAACATCCCGCGCACGAAGTCACGCGGGCGCCTCTGGCTGCTGTCGAAGAACCCGGACATCAAGCCGGCGATCGACTTCGGCTACTTCACCGATCCCGACGGCTACGACGAGCAGACGATCGTCGACGGTCTTGAGATTGCCCGGGAGGTGGCCGCGACCGGGCCGTTCAAGGACTGGATCAAGCGCGAGGTCGCCCCGGGACCGAAGATCACGTCGCGGGCCGACCTCTCGACGTACGGCCGTGCCGCGCACCACACGGTGTACCACCCGCTGGGTGGCTGCAAGATCGGCGCAGTGGATGACCCCACGACGGTGGTGGGCCCCGACATGAAGGTCAAGGGCCTCGACGGTCTGCGGATCGCGGACGGTGCGATCTTCCCGGCGCTGACGACCGTCAACCCCGTCGTCGGCGTGCACATGATCGGCGAGAAGTGCGCCGATCTGATCCTCACAGGTCGGTAGGCGGACGGAGGCTGGCAGCGCGGGCCCGGCTCACCTGAGCCGCAGTTACCGCTGCCAGCACGATCACTCCACCGAGGACCTGCTCGGTGGTCAGCACCTGCCCGAGCGCGACCCAGGCCACGGCACCGGCCAGAATCGGCTCAAGCATGGCCGTGACGGAGGCGCCGTCGGCACCGATGCGGTGCACACCCGCCAGCATCAGTGCGAACGGGACGACGGTACCGAGCACGACGACGTAGACGCAGTACAGCCAGGCCGGGGCGTCGAGCGGGGCGGAGGAGGCCGTGACCGCGAGCGCCGACCACGGGAACGACCACCACGGCAAGGCGATCGCCAGCACCACGGCCCCGAACGCCAGGCCGATGCCGAGCACCGCGGTGGACGAGCGGCGCCGGGTAAGGCTCTCGGCGTGCAGCACGTAGTAGGCGTAGGCCACGCCGGCCGCGACGCTCCAGAGCAGCCCAACCGTGGACAGGCCGGCCAGCTGGCCACCGCCGATGCCCAGCACCAGCCCGAGCCCGACGATGGCCACCGGGATCGCCGCCCACGCCAGCCACGGCAGCTCCCGCTTCCAGACGAAGCGCACCCACAGCGCGACCATCAGCGGCGCCGAGTACTCGATGATCAGGGCGATCCCGATGGGCACGCGGTCGATCGCCTCGAAGTACGTCCACTGCACGCAGACCAGGCCGATGCCGCCGAAGGCGAGGAAGGGGAGCACCTCGCGCCGCCCGAGCCGCAGCGCGGGACGCTCCCGCCACACGAGCCAGAGCAGCAGGAGTAGCGCCGATGCGGTGATGCGGATCTCCGCGAGCCGCGCCGGCTCCATGCCCGCGTCCATGACCACGCGCGACGCGGTGCCGTTGACTCCCCACAACGTGACCGCGCCGACCACCATCAACGTGCCGGTCAGCATTCGCGAGGCGCGCATCGCCGGTAGCCTACGGGCAGTGCTCGCCGACTCCGCCATCCCGCCGCTCGTGACGGCGCTGATCGCCGGTGCGCTGGCCGCACGGATGGCCGGCAGCGCCGCCCGCTCCTTCGCACCCTCCAAGCCGCTGTGGGCGATCGGGCTCCTGCTGTTCGCCGCTGCGAGTGCCGCCGCCGCCTACGGCACCGCCGACGGCTGGGGCAGCGTCTCCTTCCGGATCTACTACCTGACCGGTGCGTGCCTGTGCGTAGCCGTGCTCGGGGCGGGCAGCGCCTTTCTCGCCCTGCCGCGCGCCGTGGCACTCGTCGTCTTCGGCATGACGATCACGGCCGTGATCGGTGCCACGGTGACCGTCCTGCTCGCCCCGGTGGATGTCTCCGCCTTCGCCGATCTGCACGGACACGCGGCCCCGCCGAACAGCGCGATCGGCGGGCACGCCGCGATCTGGGCGATCGGCATGAACAGCGTCGGCACGCTCCTGCTCGTCGTCGGCGCCGTCGTGTCGCTGCTGCGCCGGATTCGTACCGGACCCAATGCGGCGATCCTGGCGGGCGTGATCGTGATCGCCCTCGCGGGCACGCTGACGCGCTTTGGTGGACAGGAGACGCTCTATCTCAGCCAGATGATCGGGCTGATCGTGCTCGGCGCCGGCATGGAGTGGGCCAATCGCAGCGGCCAAGCGCGGAAACCTGTGCCGCCGATCATCACCGCCTAGCGGTTCTGCCGAGCTTCCTGTGCGACGGAGTACGGCGACGAAGAAGAGGCCTCAGCGCGCCCAGCGCTGATCCCGCGGCCACGAGACGCGCTGGCAGAACGTGCTACCACCCTCGATGAAGGGCATGAACGCCTTGCGGAACTCCACGGACAGGCCGATCTCCTCGGCCGCCGCGTGCATGTGGTCGGCCCACGCCTTGCGCTGCTCGCCGGTGATCTTGA
>CAJCBN010000055.1 GCA_903960645.1 uncultured Actinomycetes bacterium
TCGCGCGACGGCAGGATGATCGCCAGCACCGCGACGAGAACGCCGGCGAGCAGCGCGGGCGCGCGCACGAGGCCGAGATCCCACTGGCCGTCGGCGGCCCGCACCAGCGGCCCGAGCAGGCCGTCGGCGGTGGCAGCGGGGGCGGTGAACGCCCAGGCGTCGCTGCCGAGCCACGGCACGTCGATCAGGACCAGTCCGATCAGGACGCCGAGCAGCGCCAGGCCGAGGTGGCGGGGGTTGAGCGTCATCCGGCCTGCCTCGCGATCCATTCGCCCGGCTCCGGCTCGCGGGCGAGCGGTGTGATGCCGGCCCCGGCGGCGAGCAGGGCAACGATCACCCAGGTCGCCGGGTCGGCGAAGAACGTGTCGTAGAAGAGCGCATGGACGAACACCGTCGTGAAGAGCGCAGCGAGGATGATGTGCGTCGTGCGGTCCGCATCGGGGCGGCGGTTCCGGATCGTCCAGAGCACGCTCAGCAGCACGGACAACAGGGCGAGCGTGCCGAGGATGCCGAGCTCGGCCGCCGTGCCGGCGACGACGTTGTGGGGTGCGGCCTTCTTCTTGTCCGTCGCCGTGGCGAACGCACCAAGCCCGCTGCCTTCGATCGGGTGGGCGGCGAAGAGGTCGATCGAGCGCTCGACCAGTCCGAGGCGCGCGCTCGAGGCCTTCTGCGCGGGCTCGTGCAGCAGGTCGCGGCCCTGCGGGGTGGCGATGGCCGCGACGGCGACGAGCACGATGATGGCGCCCACCGCGATCAGCGCCTTCCAGCGCCACACGACGCAGGCGATCACGAAGATGCCCGCGCAGAGCGCGACCAGCGACGATTGCGAGTACGAGGTGGCGAGCCCGAGGAAGATCGGCACGGCCGCGACTGCCGCGAGGAGCAGCATGCGGCGCGGGCGGGCCAGCGCCAGCAGGCCGACGATGGTCACCAGCGCCAGGGCCTCGACGCGCCCGAACAGGCTCGGGTCGAACAGCAGCGAGTTCGTGCGGAAGAAACCGCCGTAGGCGTTCGTGCGCATCAGCTTCTCGTTCCAGAAGATCTCCTGCGCCTGCCACTGCCAGAGGGCGACCGCCGCGAGCACGAGCGCCGCGACGATCAGGAGCCAGGGCAGCACCTTCGTGAGCGGCGGCAGCGGCAGCAGCGTGCCCGTCAGCGCGGCCAGAAGGCCGAGTGGCAGCGTGAAGGCGACCACGGCGTAGGTGGTGGCGTCCGGATCGGCGGTCCACGCGAGGCTCGCGGTTGCGATCACCACGTAGGCGGCGAGCGCATAGCCGACGTAGCCGAGCCGGTTCGGGGGAGCGTTGCCGCGCAGGGCGTGCAGCACCAGTGCGAGCACGCCGGCAGCCAGCACGAGGTAGAGCGGCAGCAGGTGGTCCGTCGGACTCGGTGGCGTGCGCAGCGGGATGCGCAGGCCGATCACCAGTGCGAGTGGTGGTACGAGCCACGGATAGCGCATGAACAGGAGCGTCAGCAGCGCGAGCGCCACGACGCCGGCGATCGCGGCGACGCCGAGTACCGCCGGTCGGTCGAGCAGCCCGTCCAGCTGCGAGGCACGCGACACCACGAGCGGCAGACCGCCCGCGCCCGCCAGCA
>CAJCBN010000056.1 GCA_903960645.1 uncultured Actinomycetes bacterium
GTCGCGAGTAACCGTCGTCAGTGGGACGCCTGGGCGGCGGACTATGTCGCCGAGGGGGAGCGTGCGTGGACAGAAGATCCCAGTTGGGGGCTCTTTGGTAATCCGGAGGCTGAGGTTGGCGTGCTGCCAGCTTCGGTCGCTGGTCTCGACACAATCGAGCTCGGGTGTGGCACGGGCTATGTCTCCGCCTGGCTGGCGCGGCGCGGTGCGCGCCCGGTTGGCATCGACAACTCTGAGGCGCAGCTCGCGACCGCGCGTCGCCTGCAGGCCGAGCACGGCATCGAGTTCCCTCTGCATCACGGGAACGCCGAGCAGACACCGTTCGCCGACGACAGTTTCGACCTCGCGATCTCCGAGTACGGCGCCAGCCTCTGGTGCGACCCGTACGCGTGGATCCCGGAAGCGGCCCGCATCCTGCGTCCCGGCGGTGAGCTGATCTTCCTCGTCAACTCCGTCCTCTCCGTCCTCTGTCTCGGTGATCTCGACACCGATGTCGCGGGCGATCGACTGCTGCGACCGCAACGGGGCATGCATCGGTTCGACTGGCCTGATGACGACTCCGTCGAATTTCATCTCTCACACGGCGAACAGCTGCGCCTGCTGCGCTCGTGTGGCTTCGACGTCGAGGACATCATCGAGCTCTATGTGCAACCCGACGCGACGACCCGCTACACGCACATCACGGCCGAGTGGGCATCGCAGTGGCCCGTCGAAGAGGTCTGGCGCGCGCGGCTTCGTCGCTAGCGGGCGTAGCGGTAGGTCAGCACGACTGAGGCGAACGCAACGCACGCCAGCATGCCGATTGACAGTTCAGCACCGCGCGTGCTGTGGAACATGCCCGCGAGCGCCGCGCCAAGCGCTGCTGCTGGTCCCCAGCAGATGTTCATCAAGAAGATGGCCTGGGTCGAATCGCCGTTGCGGTCGTTGATCGAATCGGCGACGAGCGCAAGGCCTGGGCCTGCGACGGCAATGACCAATGCCCCCGTCACAGAGATGAGAATGATCGCCGGAATCTCGACGGCGAGGAGCGCCATGACGATCAACGTGATGGTGGTCAGCACGAGCGCATACAGCAGGGGAGTGCGGCGACCAAGGCGGTCGCTGAGACGACCGACCACGGGGTTTGCGAAGACATTAATGATGGCGATACCACTGAAGGCAACGGCAATGGCCAGGGATGAGGCGCCAATCTCGTCGAGGCGATAGGCAGCAGAGACCACAAGGACGCCGATCGCAAAGCCCGGCAAGCTCGTAATCCAAAGCCCAATGCGCACACGCGGCGAGCGTAGGTGGCTCAGTATCTCGGTGAGTGGTGCGTGGGGTGTTGGCGGCAGTTTGGGGAGTCGCGACACGAGGATTGCAATGACGATTTGGCCGGCGGCGACTGCGCCAAAGACAACGCCACGACCGAAGGCCTCAGCTGCGCTTCCCAGGAGAGGTCCAAGTGCTGAGCCAGCAGCATTGCCGCTGTAGACCGTCCCGATGGCCTCACCGCGATGATCGGCGCCTGCCACCTCGCTCGCGATGGAGAGTGCTCCCGTGTACACAAGCACTGCACCGAACCCCACCAGGGCGCGACCAGCAAACAGGATCGCGACCTGATCACCGAAGGCAAACGTTGCCGTACCCGCAACGACGCAGAGTGTGCCAGCGAGCGTTGTTGCGCGTGGTCCCTTTGCCGAGGAGATCAGCAAGCCCGGGTATGCACCGAGCATGTAGCCGACACCGTAGGCGGCCACGAGCAGGCCGGCCGTGACGTGGCCAAGCCCGAGTTGACGGTCAAGCGATGGTAGGAGTGGCGCGAGTGCAGAGAAGAACACGACCTCTGCAAGAGCCGCCAAGGCGCAGATCAAGACGATCAGCCGTGTGCTGGAGATCTGCATCAGCGTGATCCTATTGGGCGTGGCGCCTGAACGTACCGTGCGACGATGCCTGCGGAGGCGCACCCGAAGACACGACAGCGCGCGCTAGGGTGTCGGCATGAGCAGTATCCCGACCCAGTTTCCCCGCGAGACCGATCGGGCAGGGCACTTCGTGCGCCAGGAGAGCCGTTTTCTGGACCACGTCTGCCCGCACGGCACGACAAACTACCCGGCGCAGGCCGATCGCTACGTGCTGTACGTCTCGTACGCCTGTCCGTGGGCGCATCGCGCCATCATCCTGCGCCGCCTCAAGCGCCTTGAGGACGTGGTGCCAATGGTCGTGGTCAATCCCTACCGCGACGAGCGTGGCTGGGGTTTCGGCGACCCGGTCGGCTCAGAGACGGAGCCCTACGAGGGGTTTCGCTTCCTCTCCGAGGCCTACGCGATTGCGGACCCAACCTATGAGGGGCGCGTGACGGTCCCAACGATGTGGGACCGCGAGACGCGCACGATCGTCTGTAACGAGTCCGCGCTGGTGATGCGCATGCTCGACCAGGCGTTCGATTCGTTCACCGACGTACGGCTCGACCTGCGGCCCGAGGCGCTGATCCCGGAGCTCGACGCACTCGAGGAGCGCATCTACTACGCGGTCAACGACGGCGTCTACAAGACGGGCTTCGCGGCGACGCAGGAGGCCTACGACGAGGCCGTCGCGATGCTCTTCGCCATGCTGGACGAGCTCGACGAGCGCCTGGCCACGCGTCGCTACCTGATGGGGCCGGCGATCACCGAGGTCGACTGGCGCCTCTTCACGACGCTGGCGCGTTTCGATCCCGTCTACGTCGGCCACTTCAAGACGAACATCCGGCGCATCAGCGACTACCCGAACCTCGGGCCGTACTTCCGCGACCTATACCAGCAGCCCGATATCCGTGACACCGTGCGCCTCGACCACATCAAGCGCCACTACTACACGACGCACCTGCAGCTGAACCCGACGGGGATCATCCCCGCGGGGCCGGCGCTCGACTGGGACGCGCCGCACGGGCGCGAGGCGCTGGTCTGAGAAACGGAAAAGCCCCGCCGGAGCGGGGCCTTTGCGAGAGCGGATGATGGGACTCGAACCCACGACCTTCGCCATGGCAAGGCGACGCTCTAGCCAACTGAGCTACATCCGCGTACGGCGCGAGTATAGAACAGGCTCTGCGGCGAGGGCGCGCTAGCCGCGATCGGGCCGGGCACTCCGGCAGGTTGCGAGGCGTGCCGTGCGGGGCGGGCGCAGACGCGCTCGTCTCGTTCGACGACAGGTAGGCTGTCTGCATCACGGGCAGGTCCCTGTCCCGTCTCGGTTCTGGAGGATTCGGCATGTCGGAGACACCCCCCGTCGTCCGCGCACCGCGCGGCACGGAGCTCACCTGCAAGGGCTGGCTGCAAGAGGCCGCGCTGCGCATGCTGATGAACAACCTCGACCCCGATGTGGCCGAGGCGCCGGAGAAGCTCGTCGTCTACGGCGGTACCGGCAAGGCCGCGCGCTCCTGGCCCGACTTCCATCAGATCGTCGCCACGCTCAAGCGCCTGGAGGACGACGAGACCATGCTCGTACAGTCCGGCCGTGTCGTCGGCGTCTTCCCGACCCATCGGCTCGCGCCACGCGTCCTGCTGGCCAACTCGCTGCTGGTGCCCGAGTGGGGCACGTGGGAGGAGTTCCGGCGCCTCGAGGCGATGGGACTGACGATGTACGGCCAGATGACCGCTGGCTCGTGGATCTACATCGGCTCGCAGGGCATCGTTCAGGGCACCTACGAGACGTTCGCCGCCATCGCCGAGCAGCGCTTCGGCGGCTCGCTCAAGGGTCGCATCGTGCTGACCGCCGGCCTCGGCGGCATGGGCGGCGCCCAGCCGCTGGCCATCACCATGAACGGCGGTGTGGCGCTCTGCGTGGAGATCGATTCCGACCACATCGATCGTCGCATCCGCGAGCGCTACTGCGACGAGCGCTACGACGACATCGATGAGGCGATCATTCGGGCCGAGGAGGCCCGCGCCAACGGCGAGGCGGTCTCGATCGGCCTGCTCGGCAACGCCGCCGAGGTGCTGCCGGCGCTGCTCGACCGAAACTTCCTGCCCGACATCGTCACCGACCAGACGTCGGCGCACGACCCGCTGGTCGGCTACATCCCCGTCGGCTTCAGCGTCGAAGGCGCCGAGGATCTGCGCGAGGTGCACCCCGACAAGTACATCGACCTGGCACGCCAGTCGATCGTCCGCCACGTGCAGGCGATGATCGAGTTCAAGCACCGCGGTGCCGAGGTCTTCGACTACGGCAACGCGCTGCGCACGGAGGCCCGCACCGGTGGTCTCGCCAACGCATTCGACTACCCGGGCTTCGTCGAGGCCTACGTGCGCCCGCTGTTCTGCCGTGGCATCGGCCCCTTCCGCTGGGCCGCGCTGTCGGGTGATCCCAACGACATCGCGGTCACCGACGCCGCGATGCGCGAGCTGTTCCCCGATAACGAGCGCCTGCAGCGCTGGCTCGACGGTGCGCAGGAGAAGATCGCCTTCCAGGGCCTGCCCGCGCGCATCTGCTGGATCGGCCACGGTGAACGCCACCGGGCCGGGCTGCGCTTCAACGAGCTCGTCGCTGCGGGCGACGTCGCCGCGCCGCTCGTGATCGGCCGCGACCACCTCGATTCCGGCTCCGTCGCGTCGCCGTACCGCGAGACGGAGGGGATGAAGGACGGCTCCGACGCGATCGCCGATTGGCCGGTCCTCAACGCCATGCTCAACGTCGCCTCGGGTGCCGCCTGGGTGGCGCTCCATCACGGCGGTGGCGTCGGCATCGGCCGCTCGATTCACTCGGGTGCGCAGGTCGTCGCCGACGGGACGGAGGAGGGTGCGTTCCGCGTGGAGCGCGTCCTCTGGAACGACCCCGGCACGGGCGTCATGCGCCATGCCCACGCCGGCTACGACAGCGCCAAGCAGGCCGCCAAGAGCGGCGGCCTCGACCTCCCGGGGATCACCACATGACCTGGCTCCTGCCCGATCTCATCCTGGATGCGGACGGCATCCGCCGCGACCTCGCGGTGCAGACGCAGGACGGCGTGATCAGCGCCGTCGTCCCCGCCGCCGAGGCGCCGGCGGATGTACTGCGCCTGACGCGCTCGGCGCTTCTGCCCGGCTTCGTCAACGCCCACTCGCACGCCTTCCAGCGCGATCTGCGTGGCGCCGTCGAGCGCATCGATCCCGCCAATCCCGACGATGACTTCTGGACCTGGCGCGACGAGATGTACGCGCAGGCCGGCAGCATGGATCCCGTGCGCATCCATGACGTCGCCCGGCGTTGCTACCGCCAGATGCGCGCCAGCGGCGCCACCAGCGTCGGCGAGTTCCACTACGTCCACCATCAGCCCGACGGTACGTGGTACGACCGGCCGAACGCGCTGTCGGAGGCCGTCTGCGCAGCAGCGGAGGCGGAGGGGCTGCGCATCGTGATGCTGCTCGTGGCCTACGAGCGTGGCGGTCAGGACATCGCGCCGACGCCCGGCCAGCGGCGTTTCTGCGACCCGAGCGTCGAGGCCTACCTCGAGCGCCTTGAGGCGATGCGCGTGTGGGCTGAGGATCGCCCGTTGGTGACCGTCGGCGCCGCGCCGCACTCGATGCGCGCCGTCTCGCCCGAGTGGCTCACGGCGATCAGCGACTACACCCGTCGGCATGAGTTGCCGCTGCATATCCACGCTGACGAGCAGCCCCGCGAGATCCGCGAGTCGCTCGAGTGGTACGGCCTGCGCCCGGTCCAGGTGATCGACCAGGCCGGAGCGCTCGACCATCGCACGGTGATCGTGCACGGCACGCACTGCGATGACGCCGAACTGGACCTGCTCGCCGCACGTGGTGCGGGGGTCTGCGTCTGCCCGACGACCGAGGCCAACCTCGGCGACGGCTACGCGCCCATCCGGCGGATGTTCGAGCGAGGCATCTCCGTCTCACTCGGCTCCGATTCGAACACGATCCTGGATCCGATCGTCGAGGCGCGCGAGCTCGAGGCGATGGCGCGACGCACGGCCGGCCAGCGCAACGTGCTCGTCCGCGCGGGCGACCCGGGCCCGGCCGGCTACCTGCTCGAGGCCTCGTGGGACGCGGGTGCGCGGGCGCTCGGCCTGCCGCTACCGCGCATCGCGGTGGGCGCCCCGGCCGACCTGATCGCACTCGACCTCGACGACGA
>CAJCBN010000057.1 GCA_903960645.1 uncultured Actinomycetes bacterium
AAGCGCCTCGTCTCCGAGGTCGGGATCAAGTTCCTGCACGAGCCGTCGCTCGAGCTGTTCGCCCGCGAGGGACAGCGCGTCGAGGACGAGGTCGTGTTCTTCGACCCCGAGTGGATCCTCGAGAAGATCAAGACGACGCCGACCGAGTTCCGCCTGATCTCGCGCAACCCGGACAAGAACGTGCAGTTCGGCCGCGACAACATGGTCTTCTGCACCGGCCAGTCGATGCCGTTCTGCGATGACGGCGTGACCGGACGTCGCGACGGCACGCTCGCCGACGCCGTCAAGTTGCTGCGCGCCGCGCAGATGACGCCCGAGATCGACACGCCGGGCTACCCGATCATCGAGGTCAACGACAAGCCCATCGACTCGCGCCACCTCGACCTTCAGCTCGCGATGTACGAGAACACCGACCTCGCCGTCGGCGCCGCGCAGATCCACCTCAACGGCGTGCTCGACTCGATCGCGATGGCGGAGATGGTGCTCGGCGGCCCCGACGTGCTCGAGCAGGACCCCGCCGTGTTCGGCACGATCAACGCGAACTCGCCGCTGATGTTCGACACGCGCATGCTCGAGTCGCTGTGGATGCTCGCCGAGCGCAACCAGATCGTGAACATCACGCCGTTCATCATGATGGGCGCGATGGGCCCGGTCTCCGTGCCGGCCGCGTTGGCGCAGCAGACCGCGGAGTCGCTGGCGGGCATCGCGCTCGTCCAGGCGATCCGCCCGGGCTGCCCCGCGATCATGGGCTCGTTCGTCTCGAACACCGACATGAAGTCCGGCTCGCCCGGCTTCGGCGGCCCCGAGGCGGCGCTCGGCATCCTCGCGACCGGTCAGATCGCCCGCCGCCACAACGTCCTGTGGCGGGCCGGCGGCGGCGGTCTCAACGCCAGCCCCGCCGTCGATGGGCAGTCCGCGTTCGAGTCGCTCAACACGATGACCCAGTCGTTCCTGGCCGGCGCCAACCTCCAGCTGCACGTGACGGGCTGGCTCGAGGGCGGCCTGACGCACTCGTTCGCGAAGGTCGCGATGGACACCGAGATGCTGCGCAACCTGATCGCGGAGTTCACGCCGATCGAGTGGAGCGACGAGAACCTCGCCTTCGACGCGCACGCCGAGGTCGGCCATGCCGGCCACTTCTTCGGCGCCGCGCACACCCTCGAGAACTTCCGCGACTGCTTCTACCGGCCGACGGTCTGGACGACGGACAACTTCTCGGCGTGGACGAAGAAGGGCCAGAAGAACGCCACGCAGCGCGCGCTCGAGGAGTTCAACCACCTGCAGGAGGCGTGGGCCGAGAGCCCGCCCACGCTCGACCCCGATCTCCACGCCGAGCTCAAGGCCTACGTGGATCGGCGCCGGTACGAACTGGGCGACTAGCCCCGCATGGTCGTCCTGTTCGGCCTGATCACCGCGTTCTCGTGGGCGTTCGCCAACGTCTTCACCCAGCAGGCGACGCGTACCCGCACGAAGCCGGCGGTGATCATGTTCTGGGTGCTGCTCGTCACGACCGCGGCGATCCTGCCGTTCGCGCTCGCGATCGACCACCTGCAGGGGCCGTGGACGCCCGGCAGCCTCGCCTGGCCGATCGCGGCCGGTGCCCTCGCCGACGTCGGGTTCTTCCTGCTCCTGCGCGCGCTGACCAAGGGCAGCCTCAGCGTCGTCGCACCGATCATCGCCCTCGAGGGCGGTGTCGCCACGGTGCTGGCGATCGCACTCGGCGAGCGCCCGTCTGCGCTCCAGTACCTGCTGCTCGTCGTCGCCGTGCTCGGCGCCGTGCTGGTCGCGCTCGAGCCGGGGCGGCGGACGGCGGCCGGTGCGCCCGAGGCGGTGCTCGCCGCCGTCGCCTACGCGGGCGTGCTCGTGGCGCTCGGCCAGTCGCCACTGCCCGACCTCACCACCGTCGGCATCACCCGCGCCACCAGCGTGCTTCTCATCCTCCCCGCCTTCCTGCTGGTGCGCGAGCTGCCGAAGCGGGCGAACGCCTACCCGATCCTCTGGTGCGGCCTGCTCGACGCCGTCGGCTTCGCCTTCTTCGCCTTCGCCGCCTCCGTCGGCCCGCTATCCGTCGCCTCCGTCACCGCCACGCAGTGGGGCACCGCCGCCGCGCTGATCGGGATCATCGCCATGCGCGAGCGGCTCTTCACGAACCAGTACATCGGGATCGCGGTGACGCTGCTCGCGGTGACCGGGTTGGGGCTGGCCTCTTAGCGACCGGCCCGAGCGACGACGCCCGCAACGCGTTCTTCCGCGCGTGCCCGATGATCGCTCGGGAGCAGCGCGGCTCGCTGCGTGAGTTCGTCGGAGGCGACGATCCCCGCGCGAAGGGCGGCGATGGCGAAGAGGTAATCCTCGTCGCGACCTGCGACGAGCTTGGACACCACGAGATCATGCGCCTCGACGGCCCATCCGATTGCTGGCGTTCCGTTCAGCGACTCCACCTCAACCCGTACGAGCCGCTGTTCCCATCCATCCGGGAGCGTCGCCGTTTCGGGCCCCACGCCGTGCGCGCGATAGCCGAACGTCTCCTCGAACAGTGACCCCTGCCCGAGCGCGGCCTCAATCTCGATCGACCGAGCCGGATGGGACCGGGGGTAGACGTCGAGCTCCTCGGACACCACCATCTCGTCCGGTGCCAGCGGATGCTGCGCGAGAATGGCCTGACTCCCGACGATGATGAGTTCATCGTCGACGACCGCTGCGGCAGCGCGAATGATGTGGTCGAACTGCTCCCGTCTCATGCCGCGCCCACGAGACGGTGCATCAGCGCACGCCGATCCTCATGCGCCACCAGGCCCTTGAACGGCGACGTCTGCCTAAGTCGCGCCGCCTCAACGGTGTCGGCCGTAATCGACGCGCAGAGCTCTGTCGGTGCACGCTCGAGTAGCGTTCGCCACCGCTCTGCCCACACCGCATGCAGCACACCATCCTGAGCAGCCGCCTCCAACTGCCAGCGGGCGATTGCGATGGCACGCTCGTCGAGGTCGCGGGCGAGCAACCGATGAACGGCGAGATCGACCACCTCGGCGCGACGGTGGCCCGTCGATGCAAGCTCGGCAAGCAGCTCGGGCGGGGCGATCTCACCGAGCGGCACCGCCTTCGCACGTTCTCGCCGCTGGCGCACGACGACACCGAGCGGCCGCTGGGCGCCTTGCCACCGCGCAGCGTCCATCTCCACCCGCAGCCGTACGAGCTCGCGCGTGGGCACCATCGTCTTCCCGTCGATGTCGATGACGGTCGGGATCGCGCCGTCCGCGATCCACCGATCGACGCTCGTCTGGGTGAGGGCGAGAAAGCGCGCCGCACGTCCACGGGTGACGGTGCGGCCGGCGGTGGACTCGAGCGCAACGCGTAGCTCCAAGAGGTCGGGCACGGCAGCGGGGTCGGCATGCCGCAGCAGGCGCTCCACCGGCAGGAGCGCGTGAAGCGCGGTGTCGCGGGCAGCGGCGGGCATGCCGGCAGACTACCTGATAGTCAGTAAATAACTAGTATTCCTAACTATATGCGGCGCTGGAGGGCGGCGCTCGAGGCAGTCGACAGTGGCTCGCGTGTGATGCCCGTGGTG